>NZ_JAYGQU010000003.1:0-163605 GCF_035012985.1 Polynucleobacter sp. MG-28-Ekke-A2
CGGCGGAAATAGGTAAAAAACCGAAGGTATCGTGACCGCTAAACTACAATAAACGAGCCTTCCAGCATCAAGAGTTTATCGGTCACGATGAATTTGGAACCGGCGGTCACGATCGCTGGAATACGCAACTAGAACATCAGTTAAATCCGTTCACAGCCTGCATATAGCCTTGGATATATTGCGGCGGTACAAAGAGTTCAGTCTTCACACCATTCTTGGCTGACAGGTTAATGATGAAACCTTTCTTCATCTTGTCTTTGAGGAATGCTTCAGTCAACTGAATTGAGACCACTTCCCGAAAGATGCAGCCTCTATCTCCGCATGCGCCAGCCTCTCTGCCTACTACTTTAAATGTCGTGGCAGGAGTGTTTTCTAGCATTGCAGAGTCGTAATAACGCCATTGTGAGTAATAAGTTAATTGCGCATTGAGCTCATAAGTCTTGGCGCCTTGCTTAGGCTGCTCAGCTCTGAGGCCAAACATTTCATAGGTATTAGCCTCATCCATCGTATTGATAGGAGGGCCTTGATAGATTTTTCCACCGGTTGCTGAGTTGGGGGTAATGATGGTTGAGTGATAGACATCATTGGATTCCCATCCGCTAATTTTTTTATCATTCATATTGCAGGCAGCTAGCCCGCTTATTGCCAGCAATAGAACAACTCGATAGATGATTCGATACATATAAAGCTCCTAGAGAATCTTCAAATCATACTATCCCTTTGGTTAGGGGCTGCAATTCTGGGGCTTGCACGTATTTTCCGGTCATACCGCGCCATCAATCGCCAGTTCCCACGCAGTGCCAGATTTACCCATGTGACCTCCTTATCCCTGGCGGAACAAGCTTCATCAATGCCGTTCTCCGAATAAATTGGATATTAGCGGCCTTGTTCACGCTCTCACACTAAAGCTGCCTAGAGGCGTTCTTGGCGGCATAGCTCAGTTAACGCCTCCATATCTTTTTATTAGGGTAGCTCCCTATGCTTTTTTATACTTCACAACTTCACAACTTCAGAAGTTATGATATAGTGTTGGTACTGGGAGATGAAATGAAGAGACAGGTACCGAAAACACATCAAGCCTTGGAGTGGGTAGGGAAGGGCATGACTGCTGCTCAAGCAGCCAGAAAGATGCAAATTTCAGAATCCAGTGTGTATGCCGCCCTTAGAAAGACAAAGGCGAAAGAAGTGGGCTGTTGTCCAACATGTGGTCACAAAATAAGGAACTAAGATGAAAAAGACTCTATTAGCAGCTGCAACAATCACTGTTGCTGCATTCGCTTATGCAAATACATCGCCGTCAGATTCTTCTGAGTTAGTCAATCAGCAGTGCAAGATATCTGCTGAAGCGGTATCTACCTTGAAGGGTCTGCGTTACGGCAACACTTCAATTCGCAAGGATGTAGCCACATTAATTAACGCCAGCCTTAAGACTCCAGAGAATCGCGAGCTAGCGCAAAAGACCCTGAACCTCATGGTTGACGATAAGGCAACCGATACAAGGGGTTTAGAGGGCAAGTACTGCTCTTAAGGAGATCAGTCTGATTCTTAAAGGTGGCACATAACGCTGAATGCCCTGATTGTGGAAATATGCGGGCATTGTTTAATCAGTGTCCGCATTGCGGTTCTGTCAATTTGCCCATATTGGGTTAGGATACGATTGAGTTCAATATCAAGCAAGACGGCCCATTTGTTGAAGAGGCCCTAGATCGCCTAACGGACATCCTACGAAAATCATTAGAGATCGGAATCAAGGCCATCATATTGATTCATGGATATGGATCAAGCGGTGAAGGTGGTCGAATTAAGTGGGCTATCCATGAAGCGCTTGAAAATAACCGTTACTCTGACCGAGTTGCTGAATACCATTTTGGCGAAGATGTAGCCTTTGGTAGTGAGTCCTATCATGCCTTGCTGAAACGCCGTCCTGGCCTAAAGCGATATCTCAAGCGCTTTAAAGAAGGTAACGCTGGTATGACAGTTTTATTGCTGGGATCTCAGGTTAGAAGTGCTTAGAATAGGGTTATTGGTATTTATGCCTCATCTATTAGGGATCCATTTCCATGACTACTAAGAAACTCGAACATTCAGATTTACATGATGAAAAGCAAGTTGGCGCAGAAAGCCTTATTAGTGAATTCAAATCCCTGATGGCTGATGCTGAAGCTTTAATCAAGGCAACCGAAGATCATCCAGGTGCGGCCATTAGCTCCATTCGTAATAAAGCCCTTGAAACTCTCGCAGGTGCCAAAGAGAGCCTTTCAGGTGTCGAGGGCAAGATGATTGAGAAAGCGAAGGTAGCCGCTGAAGGTGCGGATGATTTCGTGCATCGCAATCCTTGGGAGGCTGTCGGTGTTGCAGCTGGTCTAGGTTTGCTGATTGGCTTATTTATTGGACGCCGTTAGACCCTTATGTCTCAAGAAAATTTACTTTCCTCTATCAAAGGCCTTGCATCAACTGGTGCATCGATAGCGCAAACGCGCTTAGAGCTCTTATCTCTGGATGTGCAAATCGCCAGAAGTAAATTCATTGGCTTGCTAGTGATGATTATCGGCGCCTTATTTTTTTTATTCTTTGGTTTAGTGATGCTCGCGTTGCTAATTGTTATTTACAGCTGGGAGACGGACCGAATACTGGCCTTAGGCTTATTGACCGCAGCCTTTTTATTGGTTGGTCTGGTTTTAGCGGCGCTGATTGCTCAATCACTACATACGATGCCTAGACTATTTGAGGCCTCAATTGCTGAATTAGCAAAAGATCGCGAAGCCCTTTCAAAATGAGTGAGCATTTAAAAGCTTTAGAGCTGCGCCAACACCAATTGAAGCTTCAGGCAAACCGTGAGCGCACTGAGTTTGCTGAACATTTTGAGGCTTGGGAAAAGCCTCTCTCATGGGCTGATAAAGGGGTTGATGCTGTCAACTTCCTAAGGAGTAATCCGATCCTATGGACTAGTGCATTTGCAGCCTTGGCACATTACAGGCCTAAGCTGGCAAGTAAGGCTCTTGCAGTGGGTTGGGGTGCCGTGAAGGTTATCAAGAGCGTTAAAAAACTGCTCTAGCTTCTAGCTTTTTAATACTGACTGATGGCGAATGCCCGATTGATTTAAAAGATCACGGCCATTTAGGAAAGTAATTTCCAGCAAGGTAATTGCACCACTGACTTCAAAGCCAGCACTGCGTATTAACTTATCAGCAGCCACTAAGGTTCCACCGGTAGCAAGAACATCGTCAAGCAGTAATACTCTGGCATCTTTAGGGAGGGTAGATTGCTGAATCTCTAGAGCATCATTGCCATACTCAAGACCATAAGCTTCACGATGACTAGCTAAAGGGAGTTTGTTAGGTTTTCTGGCCAGTACTAAGCCCCTGTGTGCGTGATGGGCTAGGGCAGAGCCAAAGATAAAGCCGCGAGACTCAATGCCTAGAATGTGGGTGTAATCAAATTGCTGGGACACCTCATCTAACTGACGAATAGCTTCTTTAAAGGCGGCTGGATTGGCTAATAAAGGGGATATATCCCTAAAGAGAATGCCGGGTTTTGGAAAATCAGGAACTCCGGGTAGATAATCTAATAAATTCATCAACAGCCAATATGAAAACAGAACTTCTTATTATTACCGCATTAGAGTCCGAGCTCAAGCGTGAAGCTCTGCCAAGTGGGGTGGAAATTGTTTATTCAGGCGTTGGCAAAATTAATGCTGCCATAACCAGCATCAAAGCCATTCACCAATACTCACCAAAGAGAATATTGAATTTCGGTACCGCAGGGAAAATCAAAACAGAATTACAGGGGCTACTAGAAATCGGTAAGGTCATTCAGCGCGATATGGATGCTGAGCCACTAGCACCCCGCGGCAGCACTCCTTTTTGCGCTAGACCACAAGAGTATGTATCTACCGGAAGATTTATCTGTGGCTCTGGTGATAGCTTTGTGACGGCATCCGATCCTTGGTTGCATAGCCAAGGTGTTGATGTTGTTGATATGGAGCTATTTGCAATTGCTGCGATTGCACATGATCATCACATACCTTGGCAATCATTTAAATACATCACCGATGAAGCTAATGAAGACTCTGGGGAAGACTGGCAGGCGAAAGTTCATCTCGGCCAAGAACTCTTTTTGGCGGCTTTAAGTCAGGCTCTTGCTAACGATTCCTAGTTACCTTATTCCTTAATTTGAGCCCAAAATCACCCTAAAAGCACCTAAGTAAGGTTTTTTTACCCTCATTAAGCTTGTGGTGATTTCTGCTGAGTCGCACCGGCAAAATAAGTTCTTGTGTTATAAAATTCATTGACTAGTCAATTAGTTTTATGAAAAATACCAGCCCTTCACCATCCTCTTTCTACACCCCAGATAATTACCGCCCCCAGGGGAGTGTGGCTTATTTGATGTTGCGTAACAAATCAAGCTATCAACGCCTAGGTGATTTGAGGCTGGCAGATCTTGGTATTACTGCAGCGCAGATGAGCGTGTTGCTCCTCGTTTCACATTCTGAAGCGGCTACGATTTCTTCCTTATCGCAAGCGTTAGGAGTTAATGCCGCAGCAACAGTGCGCGTGGTTCAAAAACTGGAAAAGATGAAACTCATACAAAAAGAGCCCTCCAAAAAGGACGGACGTGTAATTGGCCTATCGCTCACTGCTGACGGAAAGAAGGCGGCAATATCGATTCCACCACTGTGGTGCGATCTATTAAATCAGTCATTAAATGGCTTTACGCAAAAAGAATTTGATCAATTACGCGATTTCTTATTGCGAATTGAAAAAAATAATTTACAGCAACTTGAGGTGAGCTCATGAGGCGCTTAGCTTGGGTATGTAGCGTAGTCCTAGTGACGTCCATAGGCTCTCTCCTATCGGCTTGTGCCTTTTTTCCTAGGCAGGCGTTGCCTGAGCAAGCTGCGAAATCCATTGATGTGCTTGAGCCAAAGCTGGCTACACAAACCAATAGCAATAACAGCAGTACTAATCCTATTGAAGATGCATGGTGGACGGCATTTGGTGATCCGCAGTTAAATCAATTGATTCAACTGGGGCTTAAGCAGTCTCCTAGCTTGGATACATCAGGCGCAAGGATAGCGGCAGCCCAAGCGATGTTAGAGAGTGAAAGGGCGGCATTTATTCCTCAGGTAAGTGTTGGAGGTCAGGTTGATCGACAACAACTTTCACAGAATTATATTTTTGTGCCTGGCATGCCTATTTACACCGGATACGGACTAGCCAATGCTTCACTGAGTTGGTCTCTGGATATTTGGGGAAAGCAAAAGAAGTATTTTGATGCCGCCAAGAATCAGGTACTTGTTGCTCAAGCAAATTACAAAGCCTCAGAACTTCTTCTCTCGACAACGATTGTGCGCGTTTATTTTGACTATGACCATATGGTTCAGGCTCGAGCACTTTATGCGAGGGAGCTTGAGGTCAGAAAGAATTTACTGCGTATTGCCATTGACCGCCAGCACGCAGGTCTAGTTGATGCGTTGACAGTAAATCAGCGCAAGGTAGAATTAGAGTCTGCTCAAGCTAATGTAAATCAGTCTAATTTGAGTGTGAAGATGATGCAGCATCAACTTGCTGCTTTGGTTCAAGAGGGCCCATCCTGGGGTGAATCGCTCAAGGCCCCATCGATTCAGGCAACCAATCTTAGTCTCCCCGAAGTTATCCCATCCGATCTATTGGAGCGCAGGCCTGATTTACAGGCATTGTTAAGTCAGATTGATGTAGCAAAGCTGCAATTAGAAGGTGCAAAGTTAGAGTACTTGCCGGACGTGAATCTTGCAGGTTTCATCGGAGTTCAATCATTTGGCTTATCCCAACTTTTTTCTAGCAGAAGTCAGCAATTTAGTATCGGCCCTGCGATAAATCTGCCAATCTTTGATGGCGGCGTAATTGATGCCAACGTAACCGGCAAAGAAGCGAATCGAAACCAAGCGATTGCCTCATATCAGGAGCAACTAGTACAAGCTTTGCGTGAGGTTGCCGATAGCATTGGATCTGTGAAGAATACACAGGCTAATTATGAGGGCTTCGCTAATGCCGAGATAAACGCCAAAAGAAATTTTGAAATTACGCGCAGTAGAAGCGAGGTTGGAATCGCCTCCAAAGAAGCGTCTTTAACTGCGGAGCAGGCTTATCTGTTGCAGGGGCAAAACTATGCAGATGCTAAATCCAAACTGTTAACTGCCAATGTGGTGCTGGTTCAGGCCTTAGGCGGATCTTATCTTCAGTCTAAATCTGAATCTAGAACTCAAGCGAAATTAAGCGGACAAACTCAATAAGTATTTCACTCGGAATATCCATGGACACTACTACAAACAATGGCGGTTTTAATCGACCAAAAGCTTTCAAGATCTTTTTCGCGATCCTGGTTGGCGTCTTTCTTTTAGGACTGCTGTACTGGCTTATTTTTAGCCGTAATTCAGAATCTACTGATGATGCATATGTAGCAGGTTCTCAGATTCAGGTTGTATCCCAAATAGAAGGCGCGATTGCTACTGTCAATGTTTCTGAAACCCAATCTGTCGAGGAGGGCCAAACACTCTTTAGGGTTGACCCTACAGAAGTACTGATTGCATCTGAAAAAGCAGACATTGATTTGCGCAATGCGAATGCAGATTACCAAAAGCGTAAGGTCTTACAGGGCGATGCCAGTGTGTCAAAAGAGGAGCTGGAACACTCTCAGTTGGCCTTGCTAAAGGCGATGGCTAATGCCCGCCAAGCCTACATCAATCTGCTTCGAGTCGATGTTCAAAGTCCAGCTAAAGCCACAATAGCAAAGCGGTATGCTCAAGTTGGCCAGCGTGTAGCTCCAGGCACTCAACTGGCAATGATGGTTGCGGGCGATCAGATTTGGGTTGATGCGAATTTTAAAGAAGATCAGCTTAAAAATATTCGCATTGGACAGTCGGTGAAATTGGAATCTGACATCTACGGAGGCAAGATGGAATTTCATGGCAAGGTAGTTGGCTTTGCCCCTGGAACAGGTTCCACTTTAGCCCTTTTGCCACCTCAGAATGCCACAGGAAATTGGGTAAAAGTAGTGCAGCGCTTACCTGTGAGAATCGCGCTGGATAGTAATGAGTTAAGTAAGCACCCCTTAAATATTGGCTTATCAATGAATGTTAAAGTCGATACTAGTGATCGCGATGGTAGTTCACTACAGGCGATGGATAAAGGTCCCATTAGTGACACTACTATTTATCAAAAGCAATTTGATAAAGCTGAGCGCCATATTCAGTCTCTATTGACGAACTCTAAGAAGCCATAATTAGCCCTTATGAGTGCGCCTGAGCTAGAGCCTCTTAAGGGATATAAGCTGGTACTTGGAACCTTGGCTTTTGCCTTGGGATCCTTTATGAACGTTCTCGATATGTCCATTGCAAACGTTGCTTTACCAACGATTGCAGGAGATTTTGCTATTAGCCCAACTCAAGGGACCTGGGTCATTACTTCCTACGCAGTTAGCGAAGCTATCTTTTTGCCATTAACCGGTTTTCTAGCCAAGAGAATTGGCGAGGTACGTCAGTTTATCTTTGCCACAATACTTTTTACGATAGCTTCAATGCTGTGTGGGTTGGCGCCATCCTTCGAGGTGCTGGTCATCTCGCGCATCTTGCAAGGCATTGTTGGCGCTTCAATGATTCCGCTTTCCCAAACCTTGATCATGAAATGTTATCCGCCAGCAAAGCGGGGTATGGCATTGGGTATTTGGGCGACAACTACCATAGTGGCGCCTGTATTAGGACCCTTAATTGGTGGCTGGCTTACCGATAATTTGGTGTGGCGTTGGGCTTTCTATATCAATTTGCCATTTGGCATTTTGGTTGCTGTGATGGTTTACTGGTTGTATGGGGCTCCAAAGCCTGAGTCCTCTAAAGAGAAAATTGATCTTATTGGCATAGCGCTACTAGTTGCTGCTGTCGCCTCGATGCAAATTGCACTTGATAAGGGTAGTGAATTAGATTGGTTGTCATCATCATTCATTGCAACTTTAGCAACGATCTCCTTTATCTCTTGGGTCGCCTTTGTTCTCTGGGAGTTGGGGGCAGAGCACCCCATTGTGGATTTGCGCTTATTTAGGCTGGTGAACTTTCGTACCTCTGCCATCTGCTTGGGGATAGGATCTTTTGCCTTTTACATCTACATTGTGATCGGCCCTTTATGGCTGCAAACCCAATTGGGCTATACCGCATTTAACTCTGGCAAGGTCATGGCAATCACTGGAGTATTGGCTTTATTTTGTGGCCCTTTATTTGGGGCCAATATCCATCGTATTGACGCGAGAATCATTGCCACTATTGGATTTGCCGCCATGGCAATTGGGTGCTGGATGGCTGCCGGCTTTACAACTGGCGTCGATGAAAAAACACTGATGTTTGCTCGCCTCATTATGGGTGTGGGTATTGCAGGATTCTTCATGCCAATGTCTGCAATTTCTATGTCGCAGCTCAGGGGGAGTCAAATTGCTTCTGGTACGGGTATCTCTAACTTTTTAAGAAACGTGGGTGCCAGTGTAGGAACAGCGGTTGCCACTACGCTCTGGCAGGACAATGCGATTAGACAGCATGAGAACCTCATGAGCAATATTCAGACGGGGAATCTTGCATACCAACAATTGATGGAAACAACTGCCAAACTCGGCATGACAGAAATGCAGCGACATGCCTTAGTTGATAACTTGGTTACCTCTCAGGCCTACATGCTTTCAACCAATCAGCTAATGCTATTGGCAGGACTCATTTTGGTGGCGCTGATGCCCCTAATCTGGTTATCTAAACCTCCATTCGGATCGGGCCTTATCGGTCACTAATGAGGCTTTAATGCTGCGTCATTAGGGATTCTACTGAGATGCTCCGAACACTGCATCCCAAAAGGCGGGCCATCCAATCAAGCAATTTTTGTGAGTGGAGGCTAAGATGTAGTTATGAATAGCATAACAACAACCCAAAATCCAGAGTGGAATGATAAGCGCTGGCTTTGGTTATTGAGCCCAACTATTCCATTTGCTTTTACCGCTTCTATTCTGGCATTCGTATTGACGGGTCAGTGGCTTTATTTGCTTTTTGCCCCCGCCATCATTCATATCGCCATACCAATCTTGGATCTGACTTTTGGTGAAGACTTTAGCAATCCTCCGGAATCCGCTGTTGAGAACTTGAATAAAGATTTCTTTTATCGCGCGCTGGTTTGGCTTTATGTTCCCTTTCAGCTCATTGGCACAGTCTATGGAACTTGGCTGGCAGCGACTCAGTCTTTAGATTGGTATGCCTACATCGCCTTAGTATTTACTGTGGGATCTACCAATGGTATTGGCATTGGAACTGCTCATGAGTTAGGGCATAAACAAGAGTCCGTAGATCGCTGGCTTTCTAAATTGGCATTAGCCTCCAGTATGTATGGCCACTTCTTTGTGGAACATAACCGCGGCCATCATAAGCGGGTGGCAACCCCAGAGGATCCCGCTAGCGCTCGTATGGGAGAGAGTTTTTGGGTATTTCTGCCGCGCACTGTATTGGGTAGCCTATATTCAGCATGGGAATTAGAGCGAGAACGCTTAAAAAGAAAAGGTAAGGGCGTTTGGAGTATCCAGAATGAAAATCTCCAAGCTTGGTCTCTCACCATTCTCTTGTATGGTGCTCTCATGCTTTGGTTGGGATGGGCAGCCCTGATCTTTCTTGCCCTTCAGGGCATCTACGCTGCCTCCATGTTGGAGGTTGTGAACTATGTAGAGCACTACGGACTATTGCGTCAAAAAGATCAAGATGGTGAGTACGTGCGCTGTGCACCAGAGCACTCTTGGAACAGCAACCATATAGTTGGAAACATTTTGCTGTATCACCTACAGCGTCATTCTGATCATCACGCACATCCAACTAGACGATATCAAGCGCTGCGACATTTTGATAAAGCACCGCAATTACCGGGTGGGTATGCATCCATGATTACCTTGGCTTACTTTCCACCATTATGGTTTGCCTTGATGGATCATCGTGTAGTGAAACACTACACTGGTGATCTAAGTAAAATAAATATTCAGCCATCGGCCAGCAGAAAGCTATATCAGCGCTGGTGCAATTAAGGAGACAGCATGACTTCACATAGCTATGACTATGTTGTGATTGGCGGAGGATCTGGTGGCTCAGTTGTGGCAGGGCGCTTAAGCGAAGATGCCAGCACCTCAGTGGTGCTACTAGAGGCGGGCGGCAAGGGCGATAGTTGGGTTGTGAAGACTCCGGCAGGCGCTGTTGCTATGCTGCCAACCCCATTAAATAACTACGCTTATGAGACCGTACCGCAATCGGGCTTAAATGGACGTCGTGGATATCAACCCAGAGGAAAGTGTCTTGGAGGCTCCTCAGCAATTAATGCAATGATTTATATCCGCGGCCATAAATCAGACTATGACCACTGGGCGGAATTAGGAAATGACGGTTGGTCATATCAAGATCTACTACCTTATTTCAAAAAAAGCGAAAATAACGCCGCTATAGCTGATGAGTTCCATGGAAATGATGGCCCTTTACATGTTTCCAATCTTCAATCCCATAATCCCTTTCAACAATATTATTTGGAGGCCGCTAAAGAAGCTGGCTTTAAGATTAATGATGACTTCAATGGTGAGGAACAAGAGGGTCTGGGTATCTATCAAGTAACCCATAAAAATGGGGAGCGTTGGAGTGCTGCGCGCGGCTATATTCATCCATATATGGGCAAGCGCTCTAATTTAAATGTTCAAACTGGCGTTCAAGTCGAGCGCATATTATTCGAAGGTAAGCGTGCAATGGGTGTGAGTTACAACCAAGGCGGCAAGCACCATATCATTCGCGCAAACAAAGAAGTCATCCTGTGTGCTGGAGCCTTTAATTCCCCTCAATTGTTAATGGTGTCTGGAGTGGGACCTAAAAAAGAACTGCAAAAGTTTGATATTCCACTGGTACATGATTTACCGGGCGTTGGTCAAAACTTGCAAGATCATCCCGACTTTATCTTTGGTTATTCTGCGGATAGTCTTGATTTAATTGGCATTTCACTTGGTGGCACCGTCAAAATCACGGGTGAGATTATGAAGTATGTGCGCTCTCGCGAAGGCCTGTTGGCGACTAACTTTGCCGAAGGAGGCGGATTCTTGAAAACAGATTCCAGCTTAGAGGCTCCAGATGTGCAGTTGCATTTTGTAGTGAGTCTAGTAGAGGATCATGCCAGAAAACTCCATATGGCTCATGGATACTCATGTCACGTTTGCGTTCTTAGGCCAAAGAGTCGCGGTCAAGTGACATTAGCTAGCGCAAGCATGAATGAAGCCCCCTTAATTGATCCTGGTTTCCTAAAAGATGATGAGGATCTTGAAACTTTAGTTAAAGGCTATAAATTAACTAAAAAATTAATGGATGCCCCAACGTTTACTAAGATTCGTAAGAAAGATATTTTTACGCCTTATGTAAAAACAGATGATGATATTCGTCAAATTCTTAGACAAAGATCAGATACCGTATATCACCCGGTGGGTACCTGCAAAATGGGTAATGATCCAATGGCAGTTGTCGACTCCCAATTAAAAGTGCATGGCATTGATGGTCTTCGGGTAGTTGATGGATCCATCATGCCGACCCTCATTGGCGGTAATACCAATGCCCCTATCATTGCTATCGCCGAAAAAGCAGTTGATCTTATTCGGGCAGAAGCTTAAATAAGTTTCATTTTGAAAACTAGGCTAATAAAGGTAGCTTTCGGATGCGATTGCCAGTCAATGCAAATAAGGCATTACTTAAGGCTGGTGCAACAGGAGGGACCCCTGGTTCACCCACGCCTGCTGGTGCCCTAGTGCTCGGCACGATCCAAGTCTCTACCTGGGGTGACTCTGACATGCTCAATATTGGATAGTTATTAAAATTTGTTTGCTGAACCACGCCATCTTTGATATCTATCTTGCCGTACAAAGCTGCTGTTAATCCAAAATTGACTGAGCTTTGTATTTGCTGGGCAACCGTATTGGGATTAATTACTGTGCCACAGTCAATTGCGCAAACTACCCTGTGGACCTGAGGTTTTCCATTCTGAATTGATGCTTCAACAACTTCCGCCACAATCGAGCCAAAGGATTCATGCAGTGCAATTCCTCTAGCGTGACCACTTGGAAGAGGCCCACCCCAATTCGCTTTTTTGGCAGCAAGTTGTAAGACTGCTAAATAGCGCGGCGCATCTGTAAGCAGGGATTCTCTAAAAGCTAGTGGGTCTTGTTGAGCCGCATAAGCCAATTCATCAATGAAGCTTTCTAGGAAGAAGGCGTTTTGTGAATGACCAACAGAACGCCAATAACCAACCGGTACACCCATATGAGTTGATATATGAGAAATGTGCTGATTGGTAAAGGCATATGGAAAGTCAAATAGTCCTTCTGATGCTGTTTTATCTGGGGCATCAATTGGACCAGCCAAAGGAATGGAAACCCGCTCCATCCATCGGGGGGTAATGGCGTCACCAGCAGAGACAATGCGCAAGCTATCTACTTGACCTTTTTCATTGAGGGATGCTTTGAGCTGGGTAGCTTGCATTGGTCGATAAAAGTCGTTGGCCATATCTTGTTCTCGAGACCAAGTTAGCTGAACAGGTCTCCCATCAGTAGTCATGGCAACTTGCACAGCTTGGGAGACAAAATCAAGCTCTAGGCGTCGTCCAAATCCACCGCCCAATAGAGTCACATGAAGATTTACTTTCGCAACTGGAACATTGGCGATTTTTGCAGCTAGTGCTCTCGCTAGTCCTGGAATTTGAGTTGGCACCCAAACATCCACTTGACCATCTTTAATTTGCACAGTGCAATTCATTGGCTCGAGAGTTGCATGTGCCAAATAGGGAGCAGAATAGCTGGCTTCGATAACTTTTCTGGCCTTCTTCTCGGCCTCTGTTGTATCACCTGTTTTATAGAAAGTAAATCCGTTATCCTTTTTTATATTTTCTTGGAGTGTCTTTAATATTTGATCGGTATTGATGGCGCCATCTTTTCTCTCGGCCCACTGAACTTTGACTTGTTTTGAGCCTTGCATGGCATCCCAAGTTGTTTTACCAACAACGGCAAAACCATTGGCTGATCCTGCATAGCTCTTGAGCGGAACAATCTTAAGTAACCCAGGTACATTCTGGTTTGTGTCTAGCTCCTTAATGCTGCCACCCATCATTGGAGCTTGAACTATAGTTGCATAAAGCATGTTTGGAAGTCTGATATCTATTCCAAATATTGCTGAACCATCCGTCTTTGATGGGATGTCTACGCGTTTCGTATCCCTGCCAATAACTTCCCATTCTTTGCGATCTTTTAACGCCACTTCATTTGGCGTGAGAGCTGCAGCCTTTTTAGCAAATTCTCCAAAGTTGGCAAAATTTCCACCAGGACCAATAATTTTTCCATTTGCTACCTGTAGATCTTTGGTGGGTACATTCCATTGTTTAGATGCAGCCATTAGCAGGCTAGCTTTTGCTGTGGCTGCAGCATAACGTAAATTGAGCCACGAATCTGCTACTGAAGTAGAGCCGCCAGTAGCATTGATACCTAATTCACGAGCAACTTTGCCAACAAGCCACTCACTACTTTTCATAATGAAAGGTTTTTCACCGTCATTGACGACGGGATGCAGCGGCAGGGCTCCCATAAAAAGTGCTACGTTGCCATAAATGCCGTCATAAGCAGCTTGGTGAAGATAAATGCTGGCCATTGGGGCGTTTAACTCTTCTGCTACAAGCATCATCAGGGCATTAAAAATACCTTGTCCCATTTCACTTTTATTCATAGCCAGACCCACGCTACCATCGGGTGCAATCTGAATCCAGCCATTCAGAGAAATAGCCCCATCTCCAGTCAAGAAATTATCAGGACTTCCAAGTCGTGATCTGGCTGGGAGGACGCCCCATCCCACAATGAGCGCACCTGCAACACCAAATGTGCTGAGGATCATCGTCCGGCGCTTCATGCTCGCTCCTTTGCTGCGGTATGTATGGCAGCCTTGACTCTTTGATACGTACCGCAACGGCAAATATTGGACATCGCTTCATCGATATCAGCATCGGTTGGCTTAGGTTTGCGTGTCAATAAATCTACAGCGGCTAATAGCATGCCACTTTGACAATAGCCACATTGTGGAACTTGTTCTTGAATCCAAGCAGCTTGAAGAGGGTGGTGCTTTTCTGGGATGCCTAAATATTCAATAGTGGTAATTTTTGCGCCAGAGACACTTTCCACCGGGGTTACGCAGGAACGCGTAGCTCGACCATTGACGAGAACAGTACAAGCTCCGCAAGCGGCTATGCCGCAGCCATATTTCGTTCCAGTCATATTCAAAACATCGCGAATAACCCACAGTAGGGGCATGCTAGGATCTACCGTCAGCTCAACTGATTTATCGTTAATGGTTAATTGCATATTTTCTCCCGAATTGATAGATCTAGGAATGCTACATTCTCAAAAACTAAAAACCATTACTAATCCAGCCCATCAAAATTAGGAGCGCGCTTTTCTAAAAAGGCGGTCAGAGCCTCTTTCGCTGCAGGACTATGAAGCCTAGCAATGAAGAGTTTGCCCTCAATATCAATTTGATTGAGTACTGCAGTCTTCAGAGCGCCATCTTTCAATAGTGACTTAGTGCGTAAAACAGACCCGAAGGAGAGGGAGGTAAGTTTTTGAGCTTGCAGCTCTGCATAAGGCAAAGCGGATGGCTCTGTAATTACCTTATTTGCAAATCCAATTTGCTTTGCATCGTCAGCGCTCATGGGTTCGCCAAAAAGCAATATTTCTGACGCTCTTTGATGACCAACGAGGCGTGGAAGTAATAAAGAGATGGCGCCTTCTGGAACCAATCCTAGCGAAACAAATGGAAAAATAAAGCGTGCATCCTTTTGAGCGTATACCAAATCACAATGAAACAGTAATGTCGCCCCTATACCAACGGCAACACCATCAACTGCTGCGATTAAAGGCTTAGTTAGTCCTGCTAGCGCCTTTAACAAATTAATGGGTGGCGCATCTTCATGTGTAATCGGCGATTGCATGAAATCCACAATATCGTTACCTGCTGAAAAGGCATTGCCAGCCCCAGATATCAACATCACTTTTACTTCGGGATTTTGGTCGCCATCAGACAATATCTGCGTAAGCTCACTATACATGGCATTGGTGAATGCATTTTTTTTCTCAGGACGATTCAGTAGTATCTTGAGGATGCCATCCGATAGATGATGATTAATCATGTCGTCTATGCTATACCTTTAAGCAAATTCGCTTTAGTTTGATCATATTCAGCCTTTAAGCGACCTACAAATTGCGCTGTAGGTGTAACCGCTTTCACGGCGCCAATACCTTGACCGCAACCCCAAATATCCTTCCAGGCTTTCTGAGCTGCGCCACCAAAGTTCATCTTGCTTGGATCGCTTTCGGGGAGATTGTCTGGGTCCAAGCCGGCATTGCGTATAGATGGCGCTAAATAGTTGCCAGATACGCCAGTAAATAGGTTGCTCAAGACAATATCGTCTGAATTGCAATCAACCACCGCTTGCTTATACGCATCACTGGCACGAGCTTCCTCGGTAGCGATGAATGCTGAACCAATATAAGCATAGTCAGCGCCCATTGCCTGAGCGGCTAAAACAGCGCCACCAGTAGCAATGGATCCACTTAAAACTAGCGGGCCTTTAAACCACTCCCGAATCTCCTGAATCAATGCAAATGGGCTTTTAATGCCAGCATGTCCACCAGCGCCAGCTGCAACCGCAATTAAGCCATCAGCACCTTTTTCTATCGCCTTTTTAGCAAAGGCATTATTGATGATGTCATGTAATACGATGCCGCCATAGCTATGTGCGGCAGTATTAATTTCTTCGCGTGCACCAAGGGAGGTAATGATGATGGGTACTTTGTATTTGACGCATAGCGCCATATCATGTTCAAGACGATCGTTGCTCTTGTGCACAATTTGATTAATGGCAAAAGGTGCGGCTGGCTTATCCGGGTGTTCTCTGTTGTATTCCGCTAAGGCAGTAGTAATTTCAATCAACCATTCTTCAAGCTGTTCAGCAGGTCTGGCATTGAGGGCTGGCATAGAGCCAATCACACCCGCTTTGCACTGGGCAATCACTAATTTAGGATTGCTGATAATAAAAAGTGGGGCTGCAATGACGGGTAAATTACCATCCGCCAAATGTTTGCGTAGCACTTCTGGAAGAGGTTGATTGCTCATATTTTTTAAATGATCCGTAGATTACTGCTCAGCTTTGTACCAAACTTGGGTGCGACCTAATAATGGAATGCCAATATAGCCGCGGACATCCATTTTTTTGCCATCTTCAGTTGCAACCTTAACTTTGTAGGTTTCGCCATTCTTTGGGTCTAAGATTTTTCCATCTGACCAAGTACCCGCCCCATCTTGCTTAAGATCACTCATGATTTTCATGCCAATGAGGGGCTTATCTTTACGATCGTCTTTGCACAGATTGCAATAAACTAGCGGCGTTTCGCCTGGGGCTGGGAATGTTTTGATGATGGTACCCTGTAAAAACCCATTGGCCTCTTCAATCTTAATTAAGGAAGCCGGTTGATTGGTTTTATCGTCAATTGTTTTCCAAACCCCAATAGCTGGATCGGTAGCTTGAGCATACGTATTGCCAGCAATCAGACCAAGAATGCAGGCCGATAGAATGATTTGTTTTTTTAACATTCTGATGTCTCCCATTTTTGATAAAAGCTGATTAGCAACGCTCAAATATTCCAGCAGCGCCCATACCGGTACCAACGCACATCGTCACCATGGCGTGTTTAAGATTACGTCTCTGTAGGGCATGAATCGCTGTTGCAGCTCGGATGGCGCCTGTTGCGCCCAAAGGATGACCAAGAGAAATGGCGCTACCCAAAGGATTGACTTTGCTTTGATCCAAACCAAGATCTCGAATGACTGCTAAAGACTGGGCTGCAAACGCTTCGTTCAACTCGATCCAGTCCAAATCCTGCAAATTGAGTCCAGCCAGTTTTAACGCAGCTGGAATAGCCTCTTTAGGGCCGATGCCCATAATCTCCGGGGCAACGCCTTTGACGGCAAAACTTACAAAACGTGCCAAAGGAGTGAGACCAAAGGTCTTGATCGCTTTTTCACTGGCTAAGATG
Organism: Polynucleobacter sp. MG-28-Ekke-A2; assembly: GCF_035012985.1. Classification (NCBI taxonomy): domain Bacteria; kingdom Pseudomonadati; phylum Pseudomonadota; class Betaproteobacteria; order Burkholderiales; family Burkholderiaceae; genus Polynucleobacter; species Polynucleobacter sp. MG-28-Ekke-A2. The sequence continues at coordinate 17,137 of NZ_JAYGQU010000003.1, forward strand.
AGTGCGCCAACACCATCAGAGGTTTGTGAGCTATTGCCAGCGGTCACGCTACCTCTAGCGGCGAATGGAGATTTGAGTTTCGCTAATCCTTCAAGCGAGGTATCGATCCGTGGGCCTTCGTCTTTCAAAAATTCACGCCACTGTATATCCACTTGGCCTTTATCCAGATTCATCGAGCGATGGGCAACCTTGACGGGAAAGATTTCAGAGTTAAATTCACCGGCGGCTTGTGCGGCCATAGCCTTTTGATGAGAATGATATGCAAAAGCATCTTGATCTTCGCGACTGATCTTCCATTGTTGCGCAACTTTCTCGGCGGTTAAGCCCATACCGTAAGCAATACCAATGTTTTCATCGGCCATAAAGATTTCTGGTGACATCGATGGAGAGTTGCCACCCATGGGAACCATACTCATTGACTCAACACCACCAGCAATCATCACATCCACTTCGCCAACCCGAATGCGGTCAGCTGCCATAGCAATGGCATTTAATCCAGACGAGCAGAAACGGTTGACAGTAATGCCGCCAATAGTATTTGGTAGCCCACCTAGGAGTAAACCAATGCGTGCCACATTCAATCCTTGTTGACCTTCTGGCATGGCACAGCCAATAATGGCATCCTCAATGGCTTTGGGATCTAGGGTGGGTACTTGCGTCAGAATATGTTGTAAGGCGTTGCCAAGCAAGTCATCCGGACGAGTATTTTTTAATGCACCTCGTCCAGATCTACCAACGGCACTGCGAGTGGCTGCAACGATATATGCGTCTTGAATATTTTTCATAGTGATATCTCGGTAAATTAGTTTCTAACAGGCTTGCCAGTTTGCAGAATGCCCATAATCCGTTCCATGGATTTAGGGTGACCAATGAGCTCCACAAATGCCTGGCGCTCTAGTTTGAGCAGCCACTCTTCAGTAACAAGCGTTCCTGCATCGACATCGCCACCAGTAATGATCTGAATGATCTTCTGAGCAATGTGCGCATCGTGTTCAGAGATAAAGCCACCGTCACGCATATTGACTACTTGACCCATCACGGTGGCGGCAACAGAACGGCCGCCAACCGGTATTAAGGTTGGTATAGGAGGTCTGTATCCGGAGTAGCGCATTGCTTTGACTTGATCTTGTGCCAAAGCCAGTAATTCATAGACATTAGCAACAATAATGTCACCCTTTTGCAGGTAAGCCATCTTCATTGCCTCTTGAGCTGATGAAGAAACCTTAGCCATTGCAGCATTTTCAAAAGACGCTTTGGTAAAATCTAAATAATTGGTATTACCAGCAAGCGCGACACCCTGAGCAGCCCTAATAGCCGCTTCTTTTAGTCCGCCACCAGCAGGTAATAAGCCAACACCAACTTCCACTAATCCGATATAGCTCTCCATAGCGGCAACCCTACGTGCAGATTGAAGAACCAGTTCACAACCACCCCCTAAGGCAATGCCAGAGACTGCAGCAACTACAGGCACTTGGGAGTATTTGATTTTCATCATCGTGTCTTGAAACTCTTTGACGAACGGCTCCACTCCAGCGGGGCCGCCTTTCATAACCATAGGCATAGCAGCTTCCAAATTAGCACCTGCGGAGAAGGGCCCACCAGGCGTGCCTAGCTTTAATGAAGTAGGCTGCCAGATCACCAATCCCGCATAGTTTGCTTCTGCAATCTCTACGGCCTTTTGTAGGCCACTTAATACGTCTGGGCTGAAGGTATTCATCTTCGAGCGGAATGAGGCAATCAATACCTCGGGCTGATTGGTATCTACCCAAGCTCGGAAGTCCGTGTTTTCAAAAACAGTGGTGCCCGCTGTTTTAGGATCAGGAGAGCCATCCCCTAACAGTGGCGCCCTAAATACTTGCTTTTGGTATACCGGCAAAGCAGAGCGGGGAATGTATTTATTCTCAGATGCAGACCATGAGCCTTCAGGCGTATGGAAAGCTTGCTTATCAGCAACTGGTCCACTAAAGATCCATGCGGGCAAAGGCTCTTTGCTTAGTGTTTTGCCTGCATCAATATCCTCTTTAATCCAATTAGCCACTTGCGTAACGCCAGCTGCTTGCCAGTCCTCAAAGGGGCCTAAATTCCAACCATAACCCCAGCGCATCGCGAAGTCGATTTCTCGAGCAGATTGCGCAATCTCACCAAGGTGAATCGCACAGTAGTGGAAGATATCCCGATAGATAGCCCATAAAAACTGAGCTTGAGGTTCATCGGTCTCGCGTAGCAATGCAAGTCGCTCTGCAATTGGTTTTTTCAGAATGCGCTCAATCAGCGGTTCAATCGTTGCGGTAGATGGTTTGTATTCACCGGTGACAGCATCCAATACAAGAACATTCTTCCCGTCCTTGCGATAAAAACCTGCTTTAGTTTTCTGTCCCAGCGCACCTTTTGCAATGAGTTGACTAACCACTTCAGGCGTTTTAAATAGGGCAGAGAAGGAATCGCCTTGTAATGCATTTTCCATGGTCTTAATGACATGGGCCATAGTATCCAAGCCAACCACATCGCTGGTTCTAAAGGTAGCTGATTTAGCACGTCCAAGTTTGCTGCCGGTAATGGCATCAACTTCATCAAAGCCTAGGCCAAACTTTTGTGCCTCTGCAAACACTGCCAGGATCGAGAAAACACCTACACGGTTGCCGATAAAGTTCGGGGTATCCTTAGCACGCACAACCCCTTTGCCCATCGTGGAAGTCATAAAGGTTTCAAGTGCATCCAATACGGCGGGATCAGTGTCTGCCGCTGGAATGAGCTCTAGTAAATGCATATACCGAGGTGGGTTAAAGAAGTGCACGCCACAGAAGCGCTTCTTCAGATCACCAGAAAAACCTTTGGCAAGTTCGCCGATAGGAAGGCCTGAGGTATTGGTAGCAAACAGAGCATGCGCCGGAATATGTGGCGCTACTTTTTCATAGAGAGCATGCTTCCAATCGAGACGCTCTGCAATGGCTTCAATGATGAGATCGCAACCTGATAGAAGGCCTAAGTCATCCTCATAGTTTGCAGGAGTGATTAGATTGGCTTCTGCAGATAAACCTAGTGGAGCGGGTTTGAGTTTCTTGAGGTTCTCAATTGCCTTGAGGGTAATCGCATTTTTATTAGAGGGCTTACCTTCTTCAGAATTTGTCGCCAAATCAAACAACACTACAGGCAAGCCTACGTTAATACACTGCGCAGCAATCTGAGCGCCCATGACGCCAGCACCCAAGATGGCTACTTTTTTAATGATTTTGTTATCACTCATATTCAGTCTCTCAGAAAAAATCAGCAGGCATTGCCATTAACGATTTAGAGCCAGCACGTGCTTGACGGATCAGCATGGCTGTTTCAGGAAGGAGTTTGTCAAAGTAGAAGCGGGCAGTAGCCAATTTCGCTTCATAAAAAGGATCTTTGCTAGCCTTATTGGCTAAAGCAATTTTTGCCATCCGCGCAAAGAGGTAGGAATAAATCAAGTGACCCACAACACGTAAGTAAGGTACGGCAGCAGCACCCACTTCTTCGTGATTCATCATAGCTTTCATGCCAATCTCTTTGGTGAGTTTTTCTACCTTGACGGCGATATCAGAGAGTGGATCAATAAACTCCTGCATTTCCTTGCGCACACCTTCATCTTCGATGAACTGTTCGATGATTTTGCCAAACTTGGTAAGCTTCTTGCCCATATCTCCAAGAACTTTTCTACCTAAGAGATCAAGAGATTGAATGGTGTTGGTGCCCTCATAAATCATATTGATACGAGCATCACGAACATATTGCTCCATACCCCATTCAGCAATATAGCCATGACCACCAAATACCTGCATGCCTTCGTTTGTTGCAGTAAATGCGTTATCGGTTAAGAAGGCTTTAATAATTGGGGTGAGTAGGGCTACCATCTCACCTGTTTCTTTACGAACTTTTTCATCAGGATGATTAAGTTCTTTATCAATCATGAGGGCCACCCAGTAAGAAAAGGCTCTACCAGCTTCTGCGTAAGCTCTTTGGGTGAGCAACATTCTACGAACATCCGGATGAACAATAATCGGATCAGCCGCCTTTTCGGGTGCCTTAGCCCCAGTTAAGCTACGCATTTGTAAACGCTCTTTGGCATAAGCGGCAGAGTTCTGATATGCCACCTCTGTTAAGCCAAGACTTTGCATGCCTACACCAAGACGAGCCGCATTCATCATCACAAACATCGCGTTTAGACCTTTGTGGGGCTCGCCAACGAGGGTGCCTATGGCACCATCAAAGTTCATAACGCAAGTGGCATTCCCATGAATACCCATCTTATGTTCCAGGGAGCCACAAGACACTGCATTGGCTTTACCAATAGAACCGTCGCCTCCAACCTGAAATTTAGGCACTGCAAATAAAGAGATGCCTTTACTTCCAATTGGAGAGTCCGGTAGGCGTGCTAAAACAAGATGAACAATGTTCTCAGCTAAATCATGATCACCGCTGGAGATAAAAATCTTGGTTCCGTTAATAGCGTATGTACCGTCGGCCTGTGGTTCTGCTTTAGTCTTTAGCAAACCCAGATCAGTGCCGCAATGAGGCTCAGTCAAGCACATCGTTCCAGTCCATTGACCAGATACCAATTTTTCTAAATAAGTCTTTTTCTGTTCATCGGTACCATGGGCATGTAAGCATTCGTATGCACCATGTGACAAGCCCGGATACATCGTCCAAGATTGATTTGCGGAATTTAAAGTCTCATACAGAACAGTATTGAGTAGTTGCGGCAAGCCTTGGCCACCATATGCGGGATCGCATGATAAAGCAGGCCATCCACCCGCAACATACTGCTCATAAGCCTGCTTAAAGCCAGCAGGGGTCGTAACTGACCCATCCTCATGTCGCGTACAACCTTCTTGATCGCCAATTTGATTCAAAGGGAAGGCGATCTCACTAGCAAATTTGCCGGCCTCTTCAATGATCTGATTCATGGTGTCTTTATCAACATCCTGGTATGCAGGCAGAGAAGCGAACTCTTTGCCGGCATCAAGCATTTCATGAATAACGAATTGAATATCGCGGAGGGGTGGATTGTATTGAGGCATTTTCTTTATCTTCTTCGATGGGATTTAAGATTAACTGACTAAACGTTATTTAGTTACTTGATTTGCTGTAAAAATTTCTTTAATTAGTTTGTTGGCAATCACAAGGCATTTGGGGTTTTCTAGAAAACGAGAATCATGGTGAACGCCTAATGCGATGCTGTAAAGCCTAAACAGTAGAGCTTGGGCATCCACCGATTTTTTTAGATGCCCTTCAGAAATTGCTTCTTTAATAGCCCTTAGCAGGGCAGAGCGCCATATTTCAACACTTCGAAGTAATTCATCTCGAACAATTCCCGGGCAGTCGTCAAATTCAGCCGCTCCAGAAATAAAGAAGCAGCTAGAGGTATCGCCACCGCTGCTCATTTTGAGCCAAGAGCTAATCATTTGATTCAGTCTTGGCAAACCCTTAGGCTTTAAAAGTGCAGGGGCGAATACTACTTCCTGAAATTTTTGATGGTATGCGCGAACAACTTCAACCTGCAGCTCCTCTCGGGAGCCAAAGTGTGCAAAAACTCCACTTTTACTCATCTTCACAGATTCTGCTAAATTCCCAATGGTCAAGCCTTCAAGGCCCGATTTGCTAGAAATCTCTAATGCTGCATTCAGGATCAAAGTCTTGGTTGCCGACCCTTTGGTTGGCTCGTCTGCAGCCTTTAAGTTAACCCTTACTTGATTCATGGGATGTATTTTGACCTTGCAATGTTGTAAAAATAATACGATCGTTCGTTTATATTACATCAATACCAAAATCTTGAAACTAGTTTCCAGACCCTTTAAACAAACAATCTTATCTACAGAGCTACTGGAATTAATGCGCTGCACAATTAATAGAGGGAAAACCCGAGATACAAATTCAGAAAAAGATATTTAAGATTCGAGGTGTTGTTACAGATTTATTACAAAATAAATACAGGAAGACATAAATGAAAACAGTAAAAATTAGCGTCTTAGCTTTAGCAATGGCTGGTGTATTCGCAACGAGTGCTCATGCGCAGTCGGCTAAGAAGAATGCATGGGAAGGTGCTTATGGTCAGATTGGTGTTGGCTTCGGAGTATTTACACCAAAAATTGGTAGCGGTAGCGCTGTAACCCCAACAGGCTTGCCGGCCAATACTGGATACCCCTCTACTGTTTCACAAGGCGCCTCAGCCAGCAGCATAAACAATGTCAATACTGGATTGGTCAATTTGGCTGCAGGTTATAACTTTGGTATTAATGAAACTTGGGTTTTAGGTCTTGCTGCAACTTATTATCCTGGCGCAAGCTCATCGGCAACTGGTCAGCTATCTGTTGCTCCAACTACTATGACCAATGCAAATGGTAATCCTGCATATAATGTTGCAATTCCAGGCGGTAGCTCAACAGCGACTTATAACGTTAAAAATCTCTATAGTATTGTTCTCACCCCTGGCTATGCAATCGATAAGGATCGCTTAGCATATGCCAAAGTTGGTTATACAGGAGCCACTATTGGACTTAATGGCCCAACTCTTGCATATCAAAGCACTAATTTAACTGGCTACACTTTAGGGTTAGGTTACAAGCAAATGATCACTCAATCGCTCTATGCTTTTGGAGAAGTAAACTACGCATCCTATGGTACAAAGTCTTTAACGGCAACCCTTACAACAGGCACTCAACTGCAAGGTATGACTGTTAGCGGTGTTGGTACCGATATTTTGGTTGGTGTCGGATATCGCTTCTAATCTTTGTGTATCAAAAGTCAAAGCCCTCTCATCGCAGAGGGCTTTTTCTTTAGATTTATTGTTCCTGTGATTAGAATGAGTCATACAGATTTAACAATCTGACTATAAGTAAAACTAGATCGAGACCGAAAGTAACTCATGGTTAATCCCTCAAAACCTTGGTTAAAACACTATCCTGAGGGTGTGCCTCATGATGTTGATATCTCTGGCTATAACTCTTTGTTGGATATGTTTGAGGAGGCCTTTGAGCGCTATCCAAATAGACGTGCCTGTGAGTATCTAGATAAATTCTTAACCTATCGAGAGCTTGATCAGCACTCCAAGCACTTTGCCTCTTACTTGCAAAACCTGGGTTTAGAACCTGGTGCTCGTGTGGCAATCATGTTGCCAAACGTTTTGCAATTTCAAATTGCGATGATCGGCATTCTTCGTGCTGGGTACGTAGTGGTCAATGTTAATCCGCTTTATACCGCTCGTGAGTTGGAATACCAACTTAAAGATAGCGGCGCTTCAGCTTTAATCATCTTAGAAAACTTTGCACATGTATACCAGCACATCGCTGCTGATGTGCCATTAAAAAAGACCATCGTTACTTCACTTGGTGAAATGATTGGTCTGAAGGGCTCTGTAGTTAACTTTGTAGTGCGCAATGTAAAAAAACTCGTGCCTGCATGGGATCTCCCCGGCCATATTACTTTTTTGGCTGCTTTAGGTGAGGGCAGTCGTCATCACTGGAATAAACCCAACACTTCTTTAGGGGACATTGCCTTTTTGCAATACACAGGGGGCACCACTGGTTTATCTAAAGGCGCGATTCTTCTGCATAAAAATATTTTATCCAATGTTATTCAGACAGAGCTTTGGCTTGAGCCAGGATTAAAGCGTAAAAAAGTGGATCAATTGGTTTTCTTATGTGCGTTACCGATGTATCACATCTTTGCTTTAACAGCCTGCTCAGTATTGGGAATGCGCAAAGGTGGTCTGTTAGTTTTGGTTCCTAATCCACGTGATTTTGATGGCTTCATAAAACTATTGAAGAAGCATCCAAATATCAATATTTTCCCTGGTGTTAATACTCTCTTTAATGCACTGATGCACAAACCAGAATTTGCCTCTGTGAAGTTCCCTAATATTTTGGCCACTATTGGTGGTGGCATGGCAATGCAAAAGGTAGTTGCTGATCATTGGCAAGAAATGACTGGTGCTCCTATTGCCGAAGGCTATGGCCTTTCAGAAACCTCACCAGTTGCTTGCGTTAACTCTGCTTTAATCGAAAGCTTTACTGGCTATATTGGCTTTCCTGTTCCAAGCACTGAAGTTGTAATCCTGGGTGACGACGGCATTGAGGTGCCTTTTGGTACTCCTGGTGAAATTTGCATCCGGGGGCCTCAGGTAATGGCGGGTTACTGGAATAAGCCTGAAGAAACTAAGAATGTCATGACATCTGATGGCTTCTTTAAATCGGGCGATATTGGCATCATGAATGCCGACGGTCTCACTAAGATTGTGGATCGCAAAAAAGATATGGTTCTGGTTTCTGGATTTAACGTCTATCCAAATGAGGTAGAGGAAGTCCTATCATTAATTCCTGGTATCTTGGAGTGCGCTGTCATTGGTGTGCCTGATGAAGACTCTGGTGAGGCTGTCAAAGCTTTTGTTGTAAAGCAAGACCAGGCCCTAACAGAAGAAGCTATCTTGGCATTCTGCAAAGAGAACCTCACTAACTATAAGCGTCCTAAATATATTGTTTTCCGTACTGATTTGCCAAAAACTAATGTTGGAAAAATCCTAAGACGTGAATTAAGGGATTTATGAGCATTGCCAAGGGTCATCTCGTAAAGGCCAATCATTTAAAATAAGTTTTTTAGCGCTTTATTAGTAAAAATATTATCGTGATGCTTTGGCTGCGTTCCTTTCTATTCTATTTATTTGGTTTCACAACCGTCACCATTGTTGCTAGCGCAATTATTCTGGTCATCCCATTTACGGGTCGAAGCACGCGTTACCAGATGGGCGTATTTTGGTGTCGTTTAACCCAAAAAGCACTCTTATTTTTCTGTGGAATAGATCTAAAGATAAAGGGCTTTGAGAATATCCCCCAAGATCCTAATAAGGCATTAATTATTTTGGGTAAACATCAATCGGCATGGGAAACCTTTGTCTACCCAGCATTTTTCCCAAGACAGCTTTGCTTTGTATTCAAAAGAGAATTATTGTTTGTGCCATTTTTTGGTTGGGCTTTGGCCTCATTAAAGATGATTCATATCAATCGGGGCGATCGTGAGAAAGCTAGAGAAGCTGTCAACGAACGGGGCAAAGTGGTTTTATCTGAGGGAAATTGGATTGCCATTTATCCAGAGGGTACGCGAACCCCACGTGGATCATTTAAGCCTTACAGAAAAGGCGGTTCGCGCCTTGCCATCAGCACGCAAACAGACATTCTTCCGGTGGCGCAGAACTCTGCTGCCATTTGGCCTAGAAATTCCTTCTTAAAGCATCCCGGGGTTATTACTCTTTCTATTGGACCAGTGATCTCAGTGGCGGGAAAAACCGAAGAGCAGCTGCAGCTTGAGGTGGAAGCCTGGATTGAAGGCGAGATGCGTATTATTGATGCTCCCGCTTATACAAAGCAATCAGTCGATTAGTAAAAAGCTAACAACACGCCTTAGCTTTTCTTCATCTTCTTTCGTATATACAAAGTCTTGGTGATGCGTGCCACTACATCATCTTCTTGATCTTTTACGTCGACTACAAAGTCCCTTAAGACCTTATCTCCAGGCTCTGCGGCAGTAACAATTTCATCCAATTGGTCCTGAGTAATTTCAAAACTAGCATGAACTTTCCCTTTGCCCGGCTTCAGAAATTCAATCTTGGCCGCCTGGTCCCAAATAATGTAACCCTTACCTAGATTCTGGGAGACCATCATCATGAAGAAAGGGTCGGTCATTGCAAAGAGACTGCCACCAAAATGAACCCCAACAATATTGCGATTCAACAGACCGTGCTTGAGAAGTACCTTGGCATGACGAAAGTCTTGAGCAATATGCTCAACCGTAATACCAGCACCCAGAAACGGGGGCCATAGATTCATGCCTCTACGCAAGAGATTGGCGTTTATCACTGAAAACTTTTATTTGGATGAAGGAGTCTTGCCAACCATCTTCGCTGCTCTCAAGAAATCAAAGTCGACGCCTTGATCTGCTTGAGTCACGGTATCCAAGAAAAGCTTCTTATAGCCGCGTTCAGCAGTCGGTGAAGTAATGGGATTATCTTTCATACGCTTAGCTAGTTCTTCATCTGAAATTAAAAGACTTATTTCACGATTCTTCACGCTCAAACGAATGCGATCACCGTTACGTACCTGCGCTAATGGACCCCCAATAGCGGATTCAGGGGTAACGTGCAACACAATCGTGCCGAAGGCAGTGCCGCTCATGCGTCCATCAGAGATGCGCACAATATCTTTCACACCAGCACGAGCTAATTTCATCGGAATAGGGATGTACCCAGCCTCTGGCATACCAGGGGCACCTTTAGGCCCAATATTTTTGAGTACCAAAATGTCATCAGCAGTGACATCTAAGTCTGGGCTATCGATACGGTTAGCTAAATCTGCAGCATCTTCAAACACTACGGCACGACCTTCATGCTCCATGAGCTTTTCATTGGCAGCAGATTGCTTAATGATGGCGCCACCAGGTGCTAGATTACCGTGCAAGACAGCAATACTGCCGCGTGGGTAAATTGGTTTATCAAATGGACGCACTACATTTTGTTTAAAGCTTGGTGCAGCAGCATCAAGCTCTTCACCAAGGGTTCTGCCGGAAACAGTCATTGCATCAAGCTTCAAGAGAGGCTTCAGTTCACGAAGCAAGGTGGTCATGCCACCAGCATCATGGAAGTTTTCCATATAGTGGTCACCAGATGGTTTTAAATCAACCAAAACAGGGGTCTCATCACCCATCTTATCAAGCGCATCTAAATCAATCTCGAGGCCCATACGGCCAGCAATGGCAGCTAAGTGAACAATGCCATTGGTTGACCCACCAATCGCTAGCAAAACACGCATCGCGTTTTCAAATGCGTCTGCAGTGAGTACCTTGTCTATCGTCAAACCTTCTTTTGCCATCTTCACAGCACAAGTACCAGTTTCTTCAGCTACGCGGATACGGTCTGCAGTGACTGCTGGAGGAGTTGCACCACCGGGAACTGTCATACCCAGCGCTTCTGATATACATGCCATGGTGCTGGCTGTGCCCATAACTGAACATGTACCAACACTGGCCACTAACTGATCATTGACTTCATCTTTTTCTACTTCATCAATTTCACCGGCGCGGAATTTACCCCAGTAACGGCGGCAGTCAGTACAAGCACCAACACGCTCGCTGCGATGCGATCCAGTCAGCATTGAGCCGGTAATCAGTTGGATAGCGGGTAAGCCTGCAGAAGCGGCACCCATCATTTGTGCGGGAACAGTTTTATCGCAACCACCAATCATGACAACTGCATCCATTGGCTGTGCGCGCAGCATCTCTTCAGTGTCCATCGACATTAAGTTGCGCAAGTACATGCTAGTAGGCGCAGCAAAACTCTCATGTATCGAAATCGTCGGAAATTCCATCGGCAAACCACCGGCCAACATCACACCACGCTTTACCGCCTCCAAAAGCTGAGGCATATTGCCATGGCAGGGGTTGTACGCACTGCCAGTATTGATAATGCCGATGACAGGGCGATCTAAAGCGCTATTGGTATATCCAGCACCTTTAATAAAAGCCTTACGTAAAAATAAAGAAAAGCCTTTATCGCCATAGCTAGTTAAGCCTTTACGTAAACCACTCTCTGCAGAGTCTTTTGGTGTATTGCTCATGATTGTCTCGTGTCTCTTTTTAATGATCTTTGGCTTTATTGTAGCGATGGAGTAGCCTATATACCTACACTCCGCCGCCCCAGCGGTACTGCCAGGAAATTCCCAGTGCGGTGTAGTCAGTATTGGTGTTGGAGTAGACGCCTTTGCTACCAGTTAGGCGGATGGAATTGCGCTTATTAATAGGGTAAGAAAAAGTACTGCCAAAACGCCAATTTTCTTGTGAGCCGCTGATTGCTGCGCCATTGACATATTTCTGACCACCCATGAAGTAGGTAGCATCGGCAGAAATATAGGCTGTATTCTCAAAGTAATAGATCCCATGGGCTTCCGAGGAGTAGATGGGATTTTGGGAGAGCGTATTGCTTCCCAGAAAACTAGTGTTGTTGGTGTAGATGGTAGCCATGCCTGCTAATTCCAAACGCCATGGCCCGATTGCTTGAGATGCTCCAATAGCAGGTTGAATAAGAGAGCGATTGGCGCCTACATTGAGCATTTGCTCACTGTTGTACTTACCCCATGGGATCGAAGCCGCAAGACTAGTGCCAATAATGAGATCTTGTTTATAGTTATTAAATTCCTCTAGCGAGAGTGCTGGAGCGCCATACAGATTGGCGGAGATTTTTACAACAGGATCGGATAAGCCTTCTGCAGATGCGTTGATATTTTGAGGGCCAAGACTGCCAGTACCAGAAAGCTGCGCATAGGGTAGTAACAAGCTGATTCTGCCAGACTGGCCGAAGACATCAATGATGCGGGTCAGATTTACCGCCTCTGTAGTGAGCGTGTAAGAACCGCTTTTAGCTTGAGCAATGCCGCCAGTAACAAAGTTGATGCCTATGGGCGCATTGGAATAAGCGCGCGCTTCAATTTCTTGAGCGGACGCTTGTTGGCAAATGAGTTCCAACAAGCAGAGCCAAAAAATTCTCACGCAATACAAGTATGGCAATTATTTTTTGGAGCCAAATAGGACGGCAAGTGTTTCAGTATTTCCAACAACCTTATTGAACCCAACAAAAATTAAGTAAGGCCAAACAATTAACCAATACACAATCGACATGGCCAATACCCTTAATGGATCACCGCTTCCAAAAGCGGCCATGGAGGTAATAAACTCTTTTCCATGTATCAGGCCATCGACTCCGGCCTCAATATAGTTCAAGGCAATAATGACAATAATGTAAACGATAGACTCAATAAATAGAGGGCCAACAATTCCATGTGCTTTATCAACCTTGATTGGATAGGCGGCCTGAGCAATTAGCATAAATTTTGCCGATAAGCCTGCTTTGATTAATGCAAAGCCAAAGAGGGTCAGGGGGATAGGGCGCTCTTCTAAAGCGGTTGTAGCCATAAAGGTAATCGCGCAGAACCAAATGCCGAAGTAAAGCGTTAGAGCAAGCGCTTTCCTCATTTCATCTTCCAGCTTTAATTTCAAGCCGGGTTTGTTTGGTGGGTTCTTAGCGCTGTTAGTCATGAAAATCTTTAATAAGATAAATAGGGATGTTAATCGCCGCAAGTGGAGCAAGAGCTGGAAGTAGCTACTTCAGCTGGTGCAGGTTCTTGTGTATAGCGCGCAATAAAGGCATGTGTTGTGGCCATTGGTATTTTTAGCCAAACAAAGTGACCCGATCCAGGGGCTACATCAATTGACTCGCCCTTCATATTCCACATCTCAGTCAATACAACATCCGTGTTTCCATTTGGTTCAATGATTTCGATTTTGTCACCAACAGAAAAACGATTCTTAACATCTACCTTCACTCGACCCGTAGCAGAGTCAATCTCCAGCGTTTCACCAACATACAAGCTTCGCCCCGATAAGGAGTGGCCACGCATATAGAGTTGATACTCTTTGTCATGGTGACGCTCATAAAAGCCATCTGTATAACCACGGTTGGCTAAACCTTCTAATTGACCTAATAATGCAGTATTAAATGGTTTGCCTGCTACAGCATCATTAATTGCCGCTCTATAGGATTGCACAGTACGCGAAACGTAATAAGGTGATTTGGTACGACCTTCAATTTTGAAAGAGTCAACACCCATCTTAGTTAGGCGCTCAATATGCTCAACGGCTCGCAGATCTTTCGAGTTCATGATGTAGGTGCCATGCTCATCTTCTTCCATTGGCATCAAGTCATCAGGGCGACGTGCTTCCTGAAGCAGTACAACATCACCACTCGTATTTTGTTGCCCAGGCTTCACCTTGTAATCCCAGCGGCAAGCATTCGTGCAGGCGCCTTGATTGGAGTCGCGGTGAGACATATAGCCCGATAACAAGCAGCGACCTGAGTAGGCAATACAGAGAGCGCCATGAACAAATACCTCAAGCTCCATCTCAGGGCAGTCTTGACGTACTTCCTCAATTTCATCAAAAGAGAGTTCGCGGGACAAAATTACACGACTAATACCAACCGAGCGCCAGAACTTAGCGGAAGCACCATTCACGGTATTGGCCTGTACCGATAAATGAATTGGCATATCTGGCCAAGCTTCACGAGCCATCATGATGAGGCCAGGATCAGACATGATTAAAGCATCTGGCTTCAATGCAATGACTGGATCCATATCTTTAATGTAAGTACGCGTCTTACCACCGTGAGGTAATAAGTTAGAAACTAGATAAAACTTCTTGCCCATTTCATGGGCGGTATCGATACCTTGCTTGAGAACCTCAATTTTGCCAAAGTCGTTATTACGAACCCTTAGTGAATAGCGAGGCTGTCCGGCGTAGATGGCATCTGCGCCAAAATCAAAGGCAGTACGGAGCATGGAAAGGCTGCCGGCTGGAGCGAGGAGTTCAGGAATCTTAGTCATCCGGCTATTTTAGTGAATACGGCCGAACTTGTTTGATTTGCCCCATGACTCAGTCCTGGGGCCTTCTAGAACTGGGTTTGCGTAGGCCTGACAAGTAGGCGGCTAGCTAATGAAGAGTATCCTACAGGTGATGTGGAGAGCATTGTCAAGATGAACGGGGAGACTTCCCTTTGACTTTTCACCCTAAATTGAAGGCGCTTACTATAAAAGCATAACGAATTCAGAAAGAATGTAATGTCAAAACTCACATCCAAACCCATCCTAAAAAAAGCCAGTGCAATTTTGGCTCAAGAGTTTGCAATACCTAAAGATATTGCTTGGGCATGGGTCACTCTATTGCTTTCACAAGAAGAACAGAAGCGCGATAGCGAAGAAAAGCGTTACAGCCGCATTGCTGAATTTGAAGCTTGGATTTTAGGTCTAAGTCTACCAACTGATCCAAAGAATCCTGAGAGCGGTGCAGTGAGTCCTGAGGCAGTTAAAAATTCCGCCAGAAATGTCTTTGAGTGGCCACATGAGTACATCTTCGAAGAACCAGCAGCCCCAAATCATATGGATACCAAGGTTACCTATGGCGATACCATCACCAAACCCATTTTGGATGCGGTTAAAGATGCTGGTGGATCCGATGATCGGGCGGCACTGATCGCCATCTTAGAAGGCTATGCAAAAGAAGGTAAAGAGCCTTTTGCTAATGTCACAGCAGAAGGCATCGAATGGAAAGGCAGCGCTTGGAAAGATGGCGATAAATATAATCTCCTGACTATTAAGACTCTCAATAATCGCCTGGCCAATTTACGCAAGAAGGGCTTGATCTAAGCGGGTTGCCTTACCCGTACTACAAAAGAAAAAGCCCCTAGATTGCTCTAGGGGCTTTACTTATTTGGCTCCTCGACCTGGGCTCGAACCAGGGACCTACGGATTAACAGTCCGGCGCTCTACCGACTGAGCTATCGAGGAATAAGCCGATATTATAGCAAGATGAAATCACTTCTTCCCACTTCTGTGCAGATCCCCAAAGTACTGACCATTGCTGGGTCCGATAGCGGCGGTGGGGCGGGGCTGCAGGCCGACCTCAAGGCGATCACCGCCCTTGGTGGCTACGGCATGTCAGTCATTACGGCAATTACCGCCCAAAATACCTTGGGTGTAACGCGTATTCAGGATGTAGATCTTGATGTGGTTGAAGCCCAGATCGACGCTGTTTTAATGGATATTGGCGCCGATATAGTCAAAATCGGTATGTTGGCCAGCCCAGAAATAGTCCGAACAGTTGCTAAATCTTTACGCAAACATGGTGTTAAACGTATTGTTTTAGACCCTGTTTTGCGCGCAACCTCCGGCGCTAGCTTAGGTGGTGACGATGCCGCTCAAGCAATGATTACTGAATTATTTCCGATGGCATTGCTCGTTACTCCTAACTTAGATGAAGCTTCATTACTACTTGGTCGCGAAATAAGCGGTCCAAATGATTTCAAATTAGCCGCCGAAGAATTACTCGAGATGGGCCCACAAGCAGTGCTCATCAAAGGCGGGCATTTAGACAGTACGCATACCCAAATTACCGATTATTTAATGTGGCGTACGCTTGAAGACGGCCTTGAAGTGGTTCAGTCAAAAGAATTCAAACACTATCGTGTCAATACGGTAAATACGCACGGCACTGGATGTTCTTTAGCATCTGCCATTGCTACCTATCTAGCTGATGGTCATGATCTAGCTCATGCCGTTGCTAAGGCGATCGCCTATGTAGAGGCAGGCTTAGAGGCAGGCCGCTTCTTGAGTATTGGTGAAGGTCCAGGACCCCTCTGGCATATGCATGATTTCTACCCAACTGCGCTACTTGACGAAAAAACAAAGCCATAGCAGTGTTTTTAACCTCAATCTAGCAATGTTAAAGACCTTAATTGCCATAACATCTTTTTCTTTGGATAATAGAAGTTATGGGCAATTTCTTCATTGACGATCAAACAAAAGCTGCTACATCAGCTTTTATGGATAGGGTTGCTCAATACTTTCCAATAGCAAAAGCGTTGTTGTTTGGAAGTCGAGCTAGGGGTACTCATAACGTAGAAAGTGACGCCGATGTTGCTATTCTTTTGAAAGGCCTAGCAACTCCATTTATGGCGACAAAATTTGCTATGGATGACCTTGCTTATGAAGTTCTTTTAGAGACCGGTATACGTATTCAGCCGCTACCAATATGGCAGGAAGAATGGGATCATCCAGAAACTTATTCAAATCCAAGCCTTATCAATAATGTGCGAAACGAAGGTATTGTGCTTTGAAGGCAAAAGAACTTTTTATTAAAGCGACAACAGCAGCTGCCTCGGCAAAAATACTATTAAATGCTGATGATTTCGATGGAGCATGTAATCGAGCCTATTACGCTATGTTTGACGCTGCTCGAGGTGCTTTACTTGCTTCGGGCGAGGTAAATTCGGTCGAGCATACAAAAACCCATAGTGGTCTCATATCAGTTTTTAGTTTGAAATTGGTAAAAACAGGTCAAGTCTCAATTGAATTCGGCAAAGCATTAAACAGGGTCGAGGATCTTCGTTTAATGGGTGATTACAAAGGTGATTTGGTGGCCAAGGAGGATGCTCAATGGGCGGTTGCTAAAGCAAGTGAATTCGTTGAGCACCTTTTGGGGTTATTTGATAAATCCTAAATCGATTTAAGCCTGCATTAATTCTTGTAAGCGCTTAACTGCTGCCTTAGGGTCTTTAGCTTGGGTAATGGCTCTCACAACAGCTACAGAACCAACACCACTTTTTGCTACTGCATGAATGCTATCTTGATCAATGCCACCAATAGCTACCAGCGGGTAGTTGCTCATGAGCTGAGCATATCGATATAAACGACCTAGTCCTTGCGGTGCTGTAGGCATCTTCTTTAAATTTGTTGGAAAGACTGCGCCCATCGCAATGTAGCTTGGGCAAAAGCGATCTGCATAAGCCAGCTCTGCATAGCCATGAGTGCTTAGTCCCAGCCTTAAGCCCGCACCCCGAATTTCTTCTAGGTTGGCATCTACTAAATCCTCTTGACCTAAATGCACGCCATAGGCGCCAGCATCAATTGCTTCTTGCCAATAGTCATTAATGAATAGCAAGGTCTTGCTATCTTTGACTGCTGCAACAGATTCTTTAATTTGTTTTCGGATCTTAGACTTTTCGTCTGACTTAAATCTAAGTTGTACCGTCGGCAACTCTGCATCGACCATGCGCTTTACCCAATCAGCATCCGGCATGACTCCATACAAGCCCAGGCGTTTTGGACACTCTTTAAAGGCATTGGGATTCATATTGCGAGTCCAGGGCAATAAATCAAAATGCTCTGGCCTGCTGGGCCATTTAAAGGGATTAAAGCCACCATCTTGCAATGTCATGCGTGACCATGCTTTACCCAGAATTCTGGCATCAGACTCGATAAATCCCATTTCAATGGCAGCTAGTGCGCCTGCCAATTCGTAGTGATCGACGGCTGCTTCGTTATCAATCAGTGGAGGCGGAGAGTTCAGACTAAAGGTCGGAATCGGAATACATAAATCTTCATTGCGATGTGCAGCAACGATTTGATCAGCAAGGTCACGAATGAGGCTCATGAGTTCAGTGTACTTAACTTAGTGTCCTGTTGCGACTACGATTGATGCCAAAACGGAGTACCCACCAAAGGCGTGCTTGCTTGAGCAGACTCTTGAGGCTTCATGGCGCCCGATAAGAAGGTGGCACGACCTGCATCAACCGCCATAGCAAAGGCTTTGGCCATTACCACAGGATCATCCGCCAAGGCTACTGCGGTATTGAGTAGTACACCATCAAACCCCCATTCCATGACGGTGCAGGCATGAGAAGGAAGTCCTAGACCAGCATCCACCAAGAGCGGAACTTTTAATCGGTCGCGCAACAGTTTCATGGCATAGGGATTTAAAGGCCCCTGTCCGGTACCAATTGGAGCCGCCCAAGGCATGACTGCTTGGCAACCGACATCAACCAGACGTTGGCACAAAATGAGATCCTCCGTGCAATACGGCAGAACCTTAAAGCCATCTTTAATCAGAGTCTCTGCTGTCTGCACTAAGCGCAAGACATCTGGTTGCAAAGTGTAATCATCGCCAATGAGCTCTAACTTGATCCAATCGGTTTCAAACACTTCACGCGCCATTTGCGCGGTGGTAATGACTTCTTGTGGGCTATGGCAACCAGCGGTATTTGGTAAAACAGGAACTGCCATCTTTTTGAGCAAATCCCAAAAGCCGCTATGCGCTTCAGCGGTTGATGTTCCCTGGCGACGCAAACTTACGGTAATCATGCCAGGGTTAGATGCCTCTACTGAGTTCTCAAGCACCTGTGGAGAAGGGTAGCGTGAGGTTCCTAATAGCAAACGACTCGCAAAGCTCTCGCCATAAAGGACAAGTGTATCGGCGCTATTGAGGTTATTAGGTAAAGGAGCGTTCATAGCAAAATAATTGGTTCTTAATCAGCCGCCAGTAACTGGAGCAATCACTTCAATTTGGTCATTCTCATTTAATGCAAAGTCTGCATGCTTAGTCTTGGGCACAAAGTTGAGATTTACGGCAACGGCATAGGGTGGCTTCGCATTGATCAAGGCTAGAGCATCACTCACCATACTCTTGCTAGGCAACTCATAAGCTACTTGATTCACGATTACGCGCATACCGCCTCAATCTGGTTGCAATCTTGAGTCACACTCAACCCTAAATCCAATGCAGTCTTACTGGTGCCGAGCTCTATAAGTTCCAATGCGCAGTCAAGCACTGCAGGAGAAATCATAAAACCATGGCGATATAGACCATTGATCATGATCAAATCAGATAGCCCTGTATCCCTTTGTGATTGAATTTCTGGAAGATTATTTTTTAAAGTAGGGCGACACTGCGTTGCCATCTCTAAAATACGTGCCTCAGCAAACCCACTATGAACGGTATAGACGGCGCTGAGCAATTCCATAGCAGAGCGTAAGCTCATTTGTGACAAGTCATCGGACTCAATCTCCGTTGCACCCACCACATAAATATCATTTTCTTTAGGGGCAATATAAATCGGGTAGCGTGGATGGATTAAGCGCGTAGGACGATGCAACTTCACTTCTGGCGCATAGAGTCGAATGACCTCACCACGAACACCACGCAAGCTATTGGGCTTGTCACCAAATGACCAAGCTTCTTTAGCTCCCGTACCGCGGCAATCAATTACGGCCTTATAGCCCGTCTTTTTGCGCAATTCGGTTGGGTTGATTTCGGTATGCCAGTGGCAATTGACCTTCAATAGCGTTAACTCACTAGCGAGAGCATCCAATAGCTGGCGATTATCCAATTGCCCCTCATTGGGTAAGTACAGTCCCTGAGTAAAGCGATCGGCAACACCAGGCTCAAGTTCACGCAAAGCTTCATTGCCGAGCTTTTGTGGCGCACTGAGATCAGCGTTCGCGCGACAGTTCTTCTCTAAATGAGCAGTAAAGCGTTCGGCTTCACTGGCATCTTGGCGATGCCACAAAATCAAAGTGCCATCTTGCTGAAAGTAAACCGGATTAGACAAATCAGCAATAAGCTCTTTCCAGCGAGGCAGGCTATACAAACCCATGCGCACAACAGAATCCTCAGTAATTGCAGACTCAGCTAATGGCGCCAACATCGCTGCAGCAATGCGCGCAGCAGCATGAGCACCATCAGGGCCGCCTTTATCAAAGAGATCTACTTGAGCACCTCCTTTAGCAAGCGCAACAGCCAGCAGGCGACCCATCAGACCGCCGCCAGCAATTGCATATTTACTATCGGTGAAGCTTGCACTAGTCATCTTTATCTTTTGAGCTAGTTGGCTTATTGATAAATCTCACTACCGCGTTTACGGAACTCTGCAGACATCTCTTCCATGCCCTTAGAAGCGTCAGCTACTTCAGTAATCGGAATAACTTTCGCTTTTGGATTTCCATCTGCATCTAGAGTTGCCGCGTAGTCACGAACTTCTTGAGTGATCTTCATCGAGCAGAACTTCGGACCGCACATTGAGCAGAAGTGCGCAATCTTGGCGCCTTCAGCTGGCAGTGTTGCATCGTGATACTCACGCGCGCGCTCAGGATCTAAGCCCAGATTAAATTGGTCTTCCCAGCGGAATTCAAAGCGTGCTTTAGAGAGGGCGTTATCACGCACTTGTGCACCAGGCAAGCCTTTAGCCAAGTCAGCACCATGGGCAGCAATCTTGTAGGTAATGATGCCTTCACGAACGTCTTCTTTATCTGGCAAACCTAAATGCTCTTTTGGCGTGACATAGCAAAGCATTGCTGTACCGTACCAACCAATTTGCGCAGCACCAATACCGCTGGTGATGTGGTCATAGCCAGGGGCGATATCGGTAATCAATGGTCCGAGCGTGTAGAAAGGAGCTTCCAAGCAATGCTTCAGCTCTTCAGTCATATTCTCTTCAATGCGCTGCATTGGAACGTGACCAGGACCTTCAATCATGACTTGCACATCATGCTTCCAAGCCTTAGCCGTCAATTCACCAAGGGTGTGAAGCTCACCAAACTGAGCGGCATCATTAGAGTCGGCAATACAACCAGGGCGCAAGCCATCACCCAAGCTAAATGACACGTCATACGCTTTCATGATTTCGCAGATCTCATCAAACTTCGTGTAAAGGAAGTTCTCTTTGTGATGAGCCAAGCACCATTTAGCCATGATCGAGCCGCCACGAGAAACAATACCCGTAATACGATCAGCTGTTAGCGGGACGTAACGTAGCAATACACCTGCATGGATGGTGAAGTAATCCACGCCTTGTTCAGCTTGCTCAATAAGTGTGTCACGGAACATTTCCCAGGTGAGGTCTTCGGCGATACCGCCGGTTTTATCTAGTGCTTGATAGATTGGCACTGTGCCAATAGGTACTGGAGAGTTACGAATAATCCATTCACGAGTCTCGTGAATATGTTTACCAGTGGAGAGATCCATGATGGTGTCTGCACCCCAACGAATAGACCACACCATCTTTTCAACTTCTTCATTGATGGAAGAGGTGACAGCAGAGTTACCTAAATTGCCGTTAATCTTCACGCGGAAGTTACGGCCAATAATCATTGGCTCTAATTCAGGGTGATTGATGTTTGCTGGAATGATCGCGCGGCCTGCAGCTATCTCAGAGCGCACAAATTCACCGGTGACGATGTCAGGCAGGTTGGCGCCATAACCTTTGCCTGGGTGCTGCTTCAATAACTGCTTGTAAGCTGGATCTTTGCGAAGCTGCTCAAGGCCCATAGATTCACGCAGGGCGATGTATTCCATTTCAGGAGTAATGATTCCTTGGCGGGCGTAATACATCTGACTCACGTTATGACCGGATTTAGCGACTCGCGGTGCACTGATATGAGAGAAGCGTAAATTTTGAGTAGCTTCATCTTGAGAGCGAGCTACGCCGTATTCAGAGCTAGGTCCTGCCAACTGGATGGTGTCATTACGCTCAGCAATCCAAGCATCACGCAGCCTTGGCAAACCTTTTTCCAGGTTGATCACAACATCAGGATCACTGTATGGGCCTGAAGTGTCATAGACGGGTACCGGAGGATTTGCCAACATTTCTTCACCTACGCGAGTAGGTAGTTGCTCAATCATGCGGATTGGCGCTTTGACATCAGGCCTTGACCCTTGAAGATAAGTTTTGGTTGAGGCTGGATAGGCAAACTTTTGCCCAAAGTCGCGCTCCAAACTTTTTAAGCTTGGAATCTCGTGTTTAGCGTTTTTAGTTGAGGTGTTGCCTGTACTCATGTCCATCTCCTGGCTGTTTTAGATGGACGAAACCGGGTGTCGGTCTGATGTAACTCCCCACGCCAGCATTACCTGGATCGGGTTCTAGGGTCTTTCTCAGCGCCTTCTAGCAAAACTGCTATGAAGGGCACCCCTGTTTCATCCTTAAGATGAATTTAACCACGAATTGACGGTTTAAGGCATGACGCTAGTCAACCAGCAGCCCTGATGCGCTAAACAAGGCGAATACCCTATTTATTGCTGCGCAATATGAAGTCAGCCGTAACAAAAGCAGCATCAGAGGTAAATTCATCAGCCAGGATTCTGGCGGCAGCCTCTGGCAGGGAGATTTCAATAAAGCCACTCACTTCGCCATCATGATTTGTGGGGACAAAGTTATCAGCCAGCTCTAAATCGTAGATGTATAGCTGCTCATCATGAAAGCCTCGACCTTGAGATGGGCGGCGCATATGAATCCGTCCCACAGGTTCAATCTGATCGGAGATTTGTTCGGGTACACCAGCCTCTTCCCAAAGTTCGCGTCGTGCGCTGACCCAGGGTGTTTCATCAGCAGTAATTCCGCCGGCAGCCAAGTTGTCTAACTTGCCTGGATCAGTAGGTTTAGTTTCACTGCGTCTACCCAGCCAAATGGTGTTGCCGCGGGTGTAACCATTTATATGCGTTGCCATACTCCGAAAACCAAAGGTACGAAACGCAGCGCGCTCCATGCGAAAGTATTTATGACCATTTAGATCAACCCAAGCAAAGTCTTCGTTACGCCAGCCTGGAATAAATCCACCCAGTCTCATGCGATTGGCTAATTGATAAAGGCTGTTAGACAAATCTCTAGGTTTGCCTAATTGAATGGTGAGTTTGTCATGACCCATGGCAATGAGTGCAATGGATTCTTTTTGTAAAGACTCTTGCAGATAAGGAATAAATTCTGGATTGAGGTGGCCAATGAGTTGCTCACCTGTTGCGCCGCGGGATAAATAAATCGGCAGGTATTCCGCAGGAGCAGAGCGCGCCGTGTTTTGGAGCATTTCCTCAAGGGCGGCTAAGGTGCTGGTTGAAAGGCTGGTCATGGTCTAAGTGTAAGGGAACTTGCCTTTCCATGCCTCCAATGGTTAAGCTGCATAACACAAATTCCTATAAGAACTAACTTAAATATTTATAAGCAAACACGCAAAATAGAGCAGGATATCCTGCACACAAATTAGGCAAGCTAGGTCTACCTATACAAATCTGTGACTTACGAAAACTTTTGAGGATTTATCCACAATGCCTGTGGATAAGTATTGGGAAATTTTGGTCCCGCCGACAGGAATCGAACCTGTATCCCACGCTTAGGAGGCATGTGCACTATCCATTGTGCTACGGCGAGATGCTAAAAAATAAAAAAGTGTGCTAGGTCAATTCTAAGGAATTACAAACCACGAATTACCAACCACACAGCGCCCATACTTGATTTGTCACTGCCACCATCATATCGGGTGCGAAGTACATCGAGAAAACAAACAACAAAGCGAATAGAGCAAACCCATAAAAAATGATTTCCCCAATGCTTGGTTTTCTCTTAAGCATTGGCCACTCTGTGAATTGCTCGCTCCTTTACGGGAAGATTAACCAAGAAAGCAAAGACGCCCAATCCAATCGCGATCTCCCAAACAATTAAATAAGAACCAGTTTGGTCAAATAAATAGCCGCCTAGGAAGGCTCCGCAGAAACTGCCCAATTGATGAGAGAAAAAGATGAGGCCAGAAAGCATCGTTAAATACTTCACGCCGAAAATTTGCGCAACGATACCGTTGGTCAGTGGAATAGTTGAGAGCCACAAGAAGCCCATGATGGCCGCAAAGATATAAGTGCTCATCGGTGTTGGTGGCAATAACAAGAACGCTGTAATGGCAATGGAACGCCCAATATAGATTGCAGATAGTAAATAGCGTTTAGGGAAGCGCTGACCTAGGATGCCAGAGCTATAGGTGCCGAAGATATTAAACAGGCCAATTAAGGCTAGGGCGGTCGTGGCAACAACCGGAGCCCCAACAGCTGGATAGGTAGAAGACAGATCCTTAAGGTAAGGCGCCAAATGCACCGCAATAAACACTACCTGAAATCCGCAAACAAAATAACCTAGGGTCAGATAACGAAAGCTTGGATTACTCATTGCTTCCTTTAATGCCTGCTTAATCGTCTGATCACCTGGATTATGGTTGTAAGTGAAATTCTTTTCACGCAACATGAATGCGGTTGGTACCATCAAACTTGCCATCAACGCCAACATTAGTAGTGCATCTTGGGTGCCAAACATGCTGAGCAAGCCTTGCTCGGCTGGAATCATGAGGAACTGACCAAATGAACCGGCAGCTGCAGTAATGCCCATTGCCCAAACCCGCTTCTCCGCAGACACATTGCGACCCAGGATTCCATAGACCACGCTGTAGGTCGTGGCAGTTTGTGCCAAGCCGATGAGTAAGCCACCAGCCAATGTAAAATTCATGACATCAGTAGAGATAGCCATGCCTGCCAAACCTAGGGCGTACACAATCCCACCAGCAACCATAATTTTAAATGCGCCGTAACGATCGGCCAAAGCCCCAGTAACTGGTTGCACAGCCCCCCAAATCAGATTTTGTAAAGCAATAGTCAGAGCAAACGTTTCGCGACCCCAGCCATTGGCTGAAGTAATGGGTAAATTGAAGAGGCCAAAGCCATGACGAATACCCATCGATAGGGTGACCATGAGTCCACCATAAATGAGGACTTCCTTCATCGAAAGCCCTGCTTTGGATGTTTGTGTTGTCATGGTTCCTAGATGATCCCCTTAGTACGTAAAACTTCAATCGCTTGATCATCCAGCTTGAGACGTTCATGCAAGATCTCTTGCGTATGCTGACCCAATGTTGGTGGCGCCATTCGCACCTCAGTGGGTGTTTTAGAAAGACGCAT
This sequence comes from Polynucleobacter sp. MG-28-Ekke-A2, assembly GCF_035012985.1. Classification (NCBI taxonomy): domain Bacteria; kingdom Pseudomonadati; phylum Pseudomonadota; class Betaproteobacteria; order Burkholderiales; family Burkholderiaceae; genus Polynucleobacter; species Polynucleobacter sp. MG-28-Ekke-A2. Next base: position 42,286 of record NZ_JAYGQU010000003.1, read on the forward strand.
AGGACTAGCAACTAATTTCATAGTGCCAACGGTCGGGTGTGGTACATCAATCTGTACTCCACGATGAATTACCTGTTCGTTCTCAAAGACTTCTTTGAAGTTATTGATCGGACCACAAGGAACATTAGCTTTCTCAAGCTGTGCAATCCATTCACCTTTGGTCTTCTTGCGCGTCATTTGTTCTAAAAGCGGAATGAGTTGCTTGCGATGCTCAACACGCTGCGGGTTGGTTGCAAAGCGCGAGTCATCCGCTAACTGGGGTTCGCCACCTGCAGCTACAAAATGTCGAAATTGACCATCGTTACCAGCCCCCACAATCATCCAGCCATCAGAGGTGGGGAAAGTTTGATAGGGAACAATGATCGGAGAAGCATTACCCCAGCGTTTCGGAACTTCTCCTGAGGTGAGGTAGGCACTCGATACATTGGCCATCACGGCTACTTGTGTATCTAGTAGTGACATATCAATGTATTGACCTTCACCGGTATGGTCTCGATGCACAATGGCAGCGAGAATGGCGGTACTGGCATACATGCCAGTAAAGATATCCGCGATCGCAACCCCGGATTTTTGTGGGCTAGCACCCTCGAAGTCATGAGCTTCACCAGTCACGCTCATGAAGCCGCCCATACCTTGAATAATAAAATCGTAGCCAGGGCGATGGGCGTAAGGCCCAGTTTGACCGAATCCAGTAATTGAGCAATAGACTAAATCGGGTTTGACCTTCTTCAGGCTTTCGTAGTCGAGTCCATATTTAGCCAAGTCACCCACTTTGTAGTTCTCGATGACAACATCAGAATCAGCCGCAAGTTTGCGAATTAGCTCTTGACCCTCGGGCTTGGCAATATCAACCGTAATGGAGCGTTTATTGCGATTGATGCAAATAAAATAGGCAGATTCGTCAGTTTCCTTGCCATTGGCATCTTTGGCGAATGGAGGGCCCCAATGGCGGGTATCGTCTCCAACCCCAGGTCTTTCGACTTTGATGACATCCGCACCCAAATCGGCAAGATTTTGAGCGCACCAAGGACCAGCCAAGACACGGCTAAGGTCTAAAACGCGAATATGACTTAAGGCTCCCATCCCCCGATTTTGGCATGGATGAAAGGGGAATTCCCGAAAAATTCGGTCTGGATCTCAGACATGACTACAATTTGCGCGCATGGCTACCCGTAAAACTTCCGAATACAGCGAATCGTCGATTCAGGTCCTAAAAGGACTAGAGCCAGTCCGTCAACGGCCTGGAATGTACACCCGCACCGACAATCCACTCCATATCATTCAGGAGGTGCTGGATAACGCATCCGATGAGGCTTTAGGAGGTTTTGGCAAGCAAATCATCGTTACGATGCATAGCGATGGCAGCGTGAGCGTGGAAGATGATGGTCGAGGTATTCCAGTGGGAATGCATCCAACTGAGAAATTGCCGGTTGTTGAGATCGTGTTTACCCAGCTACATGCAGGCGGTAAGTTTGAAAAAGGTACTGGTGGAGCATACGCATTCTCAGGTGGCTTGCATGGTGTGGGTGTTTCAGTAACCAATGCTTTATCCAAAAGATTAGAAGTCACCGTTTGGCGTGACGGCCAAATGTCAACATTGACCTTTGCCGATGGCAAGGTGATTGAAAAGCTCAAAACGATTTCTTCTCCAAAAGAAGATAAGTCACACGGTACGCGCGTTCGTGCATGGCCAGATGGTAAGTATTTTGATAGCTCAGTGATTCCAATGCCTGAGCTCATTCGCCTACTACGTTCCAAGGCTGTTTTATTGCCGGGTGTGAAGGTAACCCTGATTCAAGAAAAATCAGGCGATACCCAGACTTGGCAATATGCGCAAGGCTTGCGCGGTTATTTAAATGAAGCAATTGCGCAAGCTGGCCATGGTGCTGAAGTCATTCCTCCGTTCGAGGGTGAGCAATACGCTACCGGTACTGGAGAGGAAGATTCTTTTGCTGAAGGCGAGGGCGCGGCTTGGGTTGTTTGCTGGACTGAAGATGGTGCGCCAGTGCGCGAGAGTTATGTGAACTTGATTCCAACACCTGCAGGCGGTACTCACGAAAGCGGTTTACGTGAGGGCTTATTTAATGCTGTTAAAGGCTTTATTGAGATGCATGCATTGCAACCGAAAGGCGTGAAACTCATGCCTGAAGACGTTTTTGCTCGCGCATCTTTCATTCTGTCAGCCAAAGTATTGGACCCTCAGTTCCAAGGACAGATTAAAGAGCGTCTGAATTCTCGTGATGCTGTACGTTTAGTTTCCGGCTATGTGAAGTCTGCCTTAGAGCTTTGGCTCAACCAACACGTTGACTACGGTCGCAAGTTAGCCGACCTGGTGATCAAGCAGGCGCAAGCGAGAACTCGTGCTGGTCAGAAAGTGGAGAAGAAAAAATCCTCTGGCGTAGCCGTACTCCCGGGCAAGCTTACAGATTGCGAGAGCGAAGATATCAGCATGAATGAAATCTTCCTTGTGGAGGGTGATTCTGCTGGTGGTTCAGCCAAGATGGGACGTAACAAGGAATATCAAGCCATTCTGCCATTGCGCGGCAAGGTATTAAATACCTGGGAAGCTGAGCGCGACCGCTTGTTTGCCAATAATGAGGTGCATGACATCGCTGTAGCGATTGGTGTGGATCCGCATGGAGCAAATGACACCCCCGATCTTTCCAATCTACGCTACGGCAAGGTATGTATTCTTTCTGATGCAGACGTCGATGGCGCGCATATTCAAGTATTGCTGTTAACCTTGTTCTACAAACATTTCCCTAAACTCATTGAGTTAGGGCATATACATATTTCTAGACCGCCACTATTTAGAGTGGATGCTCCGGCGCGCGGTAAAAAACCAGCGCAAAAGATTTATGCCTTAGATGCTAATGAGCTTCAGGCTATTGAGGATAAATTACGTAAAGATGGCGTCAAAGAAACTGCATGGCAGATCTCTCGCTTTAAGGGCTTAGGAGAAATGAGTGCAGAGCAACTCTGGGATACCACTCTGAATCCAGATACACGTCGTTTGCTACCGGTTACTTTGGGCACGTGGACTGAAGACGAAACCTTTAAAACAATGGATATGCTGATGGGTAAATCAGAGTCTGGTGCACGCCGTGACTGGCTTGAAGAGCGCGGCAATGAAGTGGAGGCAGATATCTAATGACAACTAAAAAGACTCCTGGAAAAAATACTCCGGCTGATCAGGCCGACTTGTTCTCTAGCCCGATCGAAATCGATATTGTTGAAGTAGATGAAGCTCCTGCTGTAGCTGCTACCTCAGGTGGTGGATCAAGCAATCACGACCCCAAAACAATTGATCTCAATGAAGATGGAAAAGATAGCTTAACTCTGGCGGTATACGCAGAGCGTGCATATTTAGATTACGCAATTAGCGTAGTTAAAGGACGTGCATTACCCGATGTATCTGATGGTCAGAAGCCTGTGCAGCGCCGTATTTTGTTCTCGATGAGCGAAATGGGCTTACGCGCTGATGCAAAACCGGTGAAGAGTGCACGTGTAGTTGGTGATGTATTGGGTAAGTTCCATCCGCACGGCGACCAATCTGCATATGATGCTTTAGTTCGTTTGGCACAAAGCTTCTCATTGCGTTACCCATTAATCGATGGTCAAGGTAACTTCGGCTCGCGCGATGGCGATGGCGCGGCAGCGATGCGTTATACCGAGGCTCGCCTAACCAAGATTGCTGGTTTGCTACTGAGTGAGATTGATGAGGGTACGGTAGATTTTGCACCGAACTACGACGGCTCATTCCAGGAGCCTAAATTATTACCAGCGCGCCTACCGTTTGTATTGCTCAATGGCGCATCCGGTATTGCAGTAGGTATGGCGACCGAGATTCCTTCACATAATTTGCGTGAAGTGGCTACCGCTGCCGTTGCTTTAATGAAGTCTCCAAAGATGAGCACTTCAGAGTTATTGGAAATCATGCCTGGTCCCGACTATCCAGGTGGCGGTCAAATTATTTCTTCTGCTGCAGAAATTGCGCAGATTTATGAAGCGGGTCGCGGCAGTATAAAAGTGCGTGCACGTTGGTCTGTCGAAGAGCTCGCTCGAGGTCAATGGCAGATCGTGGTTAACGAATTGCCTCCAGCTACATCTTCACAGCGTGTTTTGCAAGAGATTGAAGAAATCACCAACCCGAAGGTTAAGGTAGGCAAAAAGACCTTAACACCTGAACAAAATAATCTTAAATCAACCATCTTGAATGTGCTCGATGGCGTGCGTGATGAATCCAGCAAGGATGCCGCAGTACGTTTGGTATTTGAGCCCAAGAGTAAGAATATTGACGTCAATGAGTTTGTCAATTTATTGCTTGCTCACACTTCATTGGAATCCAATGCACCAATGAATTTGGTGATGATTGGTAACGATGGGCGCCCACGGCAAAAAGGCTTAAAAGAAATTCTGTCTGAGTGGGTTGCATTTAGAGTTGCCACAGTGACGCGCAGAACTCAGCACCGCTTAGGCAAAGTCAAAGACCGTATGCATATTTTGGAGGGGCGCTTAACCGTTCTTCTCAATATTGATAAGGTCATTAAGATCATTCGCAATAGCGATGAACCTAAAGCTGATCTTATTAAAGAGTTCAAGCTGAGCGATCGCCAGGCTGAAGATATTCTAGACATTCGCTTGCGCCAGTTGGCGCGTCTTGAAGGCATCAAGATCGAGCAAGAGCTGAAAGAGCTTAAGGCTGAACGTGATGACCTAGAGGGTTTATTGCAAAACGATGCCGTATTGCGCAAGCGCATCATTAAAGAAATCGAATCCGATATGAAGGACTTCGGCGATGATCGTCGCACCCTGATTCAGGAAGATAAGCGCGCCGTTGCTGAGACCAAGGTCGTTGATGAGCCGGTTACAGTGATTGTTTCTCAAAAGGGCTGGGTACGTGTTCGCCAAGGTCATGAGCACGATGCAACCCAATTTGGCTTCAAAGCGGGCGATGCTTTATATGCTACCTTCGAGGTAAGAACTGTAGATGTAATTCAGGGCTTTGGAAGTGACGGACGTGTATATACAGTTCCTGTCAGCGAATTACCAGGGGCTCGTGGTGATGGCTCGCCATTAACTAGTTTCGTCAATTTGGCTGCTGGCTCACAAATGGTTGCCTATTACGCTGGTCAACCTGATGATTTAGTGTTGCTATCCACTAGAGCAGGTTATGGATTCTTGGCCAATGTATCTGATATGACTACTCGTAATAAAGCGGGTAAATCATTCTTGAGCATGGACGCTAAAGTTCCTGGCGATGCTCCTTTAGGTGCTGCCAAGGTGAAAGTAGGTATGAAGCAAGTTGCCTGCTTATCAGAAACTTCTAAGTTATTGGTATTCCCACTAGATGAACTCAAGCGTCTGCCAACCGGCGGTAAGGGTGTAATTTTGATGGGCTTGGATGAAAAAGAGCACTTGGCTTCTGCTATCGCAGTTGGGTCGGATGGTGCCACCTATTCAGGCGCTGGACGTGCCGGTAAACCAACTGAACTCGGCCTTGATGCCAAAACATTGAAGTCTTTTGCAGGTAACCGCGCACGCAAAGGCCACTTTGTTGAGCCGCGGTTGAAAGACGGCAAGTTAACAGCAAACTAAGCTAGTTAAATCAGCTAAGTATTCTTCGAAATACTCACACCATATTTAACGGCAATCACTTCTGCCAGAATCGATACAGCGATCTCTGGTGGAGTGAGTGCGCCGATATAAAGCCCAACAGGGCCGTGTAACTTTTCAACTTGTTCTTGGCTCACGTCGAACTCGAGTAAGCGCTCTTTGCGCTTCTGTGTATTTTTGCGACTACCGAGTGCTCCCACATAAAAGGCAGGTGACTTTAAGGCCTCCATCAAAGCCATGTCATCTAACTTAGGGTCATGTGTAAGAGCAACGACAGCAGTGTGAGAGTCAACGCCAATTTCCAGCAAGACATCATCTGGCATGCCCTTTACAAAGGTGATGTCTGAGCGATTTAAACCCTCGGCATATTCTTCACGGGGATCAATCACAACGACTTCAAAGTCGGAAGCCAGCGCAAAATCCGCGGTGTATAGGGATAGCTGACCAGCGCCAATAATCACCATGCGCCAACGGGGGCCGTAGGTGGTTTTCATTTCTTGTTCGGTGCAAGCAAATTCATCGCTGCGATCGCCTAAACGGAGGGTGGATTTGCCAGTAGCCAAATTTACGGAGCGGCGCGTAATGTGATGGGATGAAATATTTGCAAGCAACTTCTCTAAAATTGCCAATTCTGGTTTTGGTTCGACTAGCAGGCGAAGCGTGCCACCACAAGGTAGACCAAAACGGGCAGCTTCTTGCTGGGTTACTCCATAAACCACCATTTCTGGGGTATCGCGAGTGAGGATTTCAGATTGGACTCGACGAATAAGGTCATCTTCAACGCAGCCACCTGAAACAGACCCAGCAACTTGCCCATCAGCTCGAATAGCCAGCCAGGAGCCGACTGGACGCGGTGCTGAACCCCAAGTCTGGGCAACGGTTGCAATCGCAACAGATTGACCCGCTTGGAGCCATTCGACGGCAGATTTGAGTACGCTTAAATCGGTGCTGTTCATGCGTTTTCTTCTTTTTCGTTCTTTTGTGAAAGCTTTTATTAATAACTATTTATTATCACTCTAATGACAGTCTCCGGTGAATCCTCCAAAAGCCCCAATTTGCGTCTAGCCATCCTGATATTGGCGGCGGGTGAGGGAAGTCGTTTGGGTGGATATCCAAAAGCCCTGTTAAAAAAAGACGGGGATAGTTTGTTAAAGTACTTTGTCCAATCAATTCAAACTCTTGAGCCCTTAGAGACTCTGATTGTTACCGGCTTTTACTCAGATCAAATTGAAGCAGAAATCAAATTAATCAAGCAGTTCGTAGCAAGCCCAATCACTTGGGTAAAAAATCTCCAGCCAGAATTGGGTCAAGCCTCTTCAATACGTCTTGGTCTTGAATCTCTAAGGAGTGACTACGATGTGTTGACGATTGCTTTATGCGATCAACCCAGCATAGCGAGTACTGAGATAGAGGCATTGCTAGGGCAATTTAATCAAAGAGCCGCAAACCAGGAAATCATTCTGCCAATGGTGAATGGTCAGCGAGGTAACCCGGTATTGTTTTCAAGAAGGGTGATCAATCAAATTTTATCTATTCCCGGAATGGTTTGCAGGCCCTATATGAATGAGCATCCAGAGTTGGTCAAATCATTTACAACCGATAACAAGGCCTATTTAATGGATGTCGACACGCAATCTGACATCCAGAAACTAGGGCTTGATCCTATTTAATTAAAACCAATTAAATCTCCGCAATGAGTTCAATTTCTACACAAGCACCAAGCGGGATTTGAGCAACGCCAAAGGCGCTACGCGCATGTTTGCCAGCGTCGCCAAAAACTTCAAACAACAATTCTGAGCAGCCATTCACCACTAAGTGTTGCTCGGTATAACTGTCAGTGGAGTTCACCAAGCCCATGACTTTAACGATGCGCTTTACTTTATCTAAAGAGCCCAAGTGATTTTGTAAGGTAGAAATCAAGTCAATCGCAATAGCGCGGGCAGCGGCTTTCCCAGTTTCTGTATCCATATCTTTACCGAGCTTACCGACCCAAGGCTTACCATCACGTTTGGCGATATGACCAGAAAGAAATACGGTATTACCAGTAGTGGCAGCCATGACATAGGCAGCAGCAGGGGGTCCTGGTGGCGGTAAATCGATGCCGAGGGTCTTAAGGCGTTCGTTAATAGTTGTGCTCATATGTGGTTTCTGTAATTAAATTGAAAAAGAAATCTTACTTGGAAAGTTGACGCATGGCACTTTCAAGGCCATTCAGAGTGACTGGGTACATAAGATCTTTCATGAGGTTTTGCATGATGTCGATTGATTGACGGTATTGCCAGATGGATTCAGGCTCTGGATTGAGCCATGCAAAATGGGGGAAGTGATCAATCAGTCTATTAATCCAAACCGCCCCAGCTTCTTTGTTGTTGTACTCGACAGAACCGTTAGGGCTCAATATTTCATAAGGAGACATCGTCGCATCTCCAACAAAGATGAGCTTGTAGTCGGGCCCATATTTATTAATGATGTCTTGCGTTGCAGTCACTTGATCACGTCTGCGGCGATTGCTTTGCCATAAGTTTTCATAAACACAGTTATGGAAATAGTAATGTTCTAAGTGCTTAAATTCCGCTTTGGCAGCAGAAAATAACTCAGCAATGCGTTGGATATGATCATCCATCGAACCACCGACATCCATGAGCAGTAGAACTTTTACCTGGTTGTGTCGCTCAGGTCGCATTTGAATATCAAGCATGCCTGCATTGGCAGCTGTTGAGTGAATGGTTTTATCTAAATCCAACTCTAGAGTAGATCCCTCTCGGGCAAAGCGCCGTAAGCGCCGTAAAGCGACTTTAATATTGCGTGTGCCTAATGCTAGATCGCTGTCGTAATCCTTAAATTCTCGAGCTTCCCAGACTTTGATAGCCGTTCTGTTGCCGGCACTCTCGCCACCAATACGGATGCCTTCGGGGTGATAGCCGCTGTGACCAAATGGTGAAGAACCACCTGCGCCAATCCATTTATTGCCACCGCCATGCCATTCTTTTTGTTCTTTTAAAAGCTCCTCAAGACGCTTCTTTAGGGCATCCGGACCGCCTAATTTCTGCAGCGCAGCTTTTTCTTCATCCGTTAGTACATGTTGAAGTTTTTTCTCTAACCATTCCAGTGGAATATCTGGCGATAGCGCAATGATTTGTTCAATCCCGTTGAAGTAGCTGCCAAATACTTGATCAAACCGATCAAAGTGTTGCTCATCCTTAACCAAGGTTAAGCGCGAGAACTGGTAAAACTCATCAATCGAGGGGTTAATAACACCCGATTTCAAACCCTCCAAAAGAGTTAAAAACTCTCGCACTGAAACAGGCACCTTGGCCTCTTTCAGATTTAGAAAGAATTGAATCAACATGTCAGAAGTCTTCTGGCTAACAAGTTAGCGATGATTGCGATTCATCATGACCAAGCGCTCAAATAGATGAATATCTTGTTCATTCTTAAGTAAAGCCCCATGCAATGGTGGTACGACAATCTTTTCATCGCTGCTGTGCAGCGCTTCAGGTGGGATATCTTCCGCCAATAAGAGCTTGAGCCAGTCGATTAATTCAGATGTAGAGGGCTTCTTTTTTAAGCCCGGCAACGAGCGTATCTGGTAGAAGGCCTTGAGGGCAGCATCCAAAAGATCCTGTTTGATATTGGGGTGGTGCACATCCACGATGCTTTGCATCGTATTGGCGTCCGGGAAGGTGATGTAATGAAAGAAGCAACGACGTAAGAAGGCATCGGGCAATTCTTTTTCATTATTTGAGGTAATGATGACGAGCGGGCGATGTTTAGCCTTAATCAATTCACGAGTTTCATAGACATAAAACTCCATGCGATCAATTTCACGTAATAAGTCATTCGGAAACTCAATATCCGCTTTATCGATTTCATCGATTAGCAATACTGTCGGCTCATCTGCTTCAAAAGCTTGCCAAAGAACACCTTTGACAATGTAGTTGCGAATATCGTTTACTTTTTCATCACCCAATTGGGAGTCGCGCAAACGGCTTACAGCATCGTATTCATATAGACCCTGCTGAGCCTTAGTGGTTGATTTGATATGCCATTGCAACAGCGGCATGTTGAGGGCAGCAGCGACTTCTTCAGCGAGCATGGTTTTTCCAGTGCCGGGCTCACCTTTAATGAGAAGGGGGCGCTGCAGAGCAATGGCTGCATTCACGGCCAATTTCAGATCATCGGTAGCGACATAGCTTTGGCTGCCTGCAAAGCGATTTTGAGAGAGTGGGGAGGATTTGCTCATAGACATACCTAAATAAGTACTGGATTAAGCATTCAAGTATAGGTAAATGAGGGGAATTTTTCAGTGTTTCTACTGATTTTGGCCTCTGAAATGACGGGGAAGGCATCTGTCCGCTATACTCTTCCCAAATTGATCTAAATCAAACTCATTAATACTGATTTCCATGAAAAAACTCTCATTTCTTCCTCATTTGGCCGTTGCTGCAACTTTAGCTTTTGCAGGTTCAGTTGCTCAGGCTGATGAAGTTAAAGGTAATGCCGCTGCTGGTAACGCTAAAGTTTGGCTTTGTGTTGGTTGCCACTCTATCCCAGATTACCGCGCTGATTACCCATTGGTTTACAAAGTGCCTATGTTGGGCGGTCAAAATGGTGCCTATATTGCGACTGCTTTGTCAGAGTACAAAAAGGGTGAGCGCAAGCATCCAACGATGCGCGCTATCGCTGCCAGTTTGTCTGACCAAGATATGGCCGATATTGGCGAATACTATGCTGCGCAAACTGCCAGCACACCGAACAACCCATTGAAGTGATTCATTGATAAAGATACATAGAGATACTTTTATGAAATTTGCACTAATTACAGCAGTTTTGCTCTCCAGCATTGGTTTGGTAAACGTAGCAAATGCTGCTAACGTAGATAAAGGTCAGGCATTGGTAGAGAAGGGCAATTGTGCTTCTTGCCATGGTGCTGGACTCAATGCCCCAATCTTGCCGGCTTATCCAAAGTTAGCTGGCCAGTATTCCGATTACTTGTATTACGCTCTGAAAGCATACAAAGTAGGTAACGGCAACCCTCAGTATGGTCGTAATAACGCCATCATGGGCTCACAAGTTCAAGCCTTTAGCGATGCTGATATGCAAGATATCGCTGCTTATGTTTCCAGCTTGCCAGGTAATTTTGTTATTAAAAAGTAAACCTTGCTAGCTCAGGCTACTTAGATTAAAGGCTTAGAATATCTTTCTAAGCCTTTATTTTTTATAGGTTTTATCTTAACGCTTCCAGCCCTTGGGCAAGGTGTTTGCGCATCACCGCTTCAGCAGCATGCTCATCTCGTTTGAGAAGTGCTCGAAGGATTTCTCGATGCTCAACTAATGAGTTTTGCAGTCTACCGGTGCTGGTTAATGAGTCTCTACGATGTAATTTAAGTACTTTACGTAGATCAGCAATAACGCCATTCATCCATTTATTGCCTGCAATTTCTTGTATTAGCTCATGAAACTTGCCATTTATCTCAAAAAACTGCTCAATATCACGGTCAGCAGCTGCTTTCTCTAGGCGGTGATGCAGGTGATCCAGCATATTCAATTCAGCTTCAGTCGCTTTAATCGCTGTTTCCTTAGCGGCTTGACCCTCTAAAAGAGAGAGAATCGTGAAGATTTGCTCTAGATCTTTTCTGGCTACCTCAGTCACATAGGCGCCACGACGCATCTTGATGGTGACAAGGCCTTCGGAGGCCAAAACCTTAATCGCTTCACGCATTGGTGTGCGACTAATACCAAACTGGTCTGCCAAGGATTGTTCATCTAACCAGCTTCCAGGCGCCAGCTGTTTGCTAAATATCTGCTCCCGTAGGCGGTCGGCAACGTCTTCGTATAGGGGCCTATTATTCAGTTTTGTATTCATAATTATGAATACATTATGTAGACAAATGAATAATTGTCAAGCAGAATGTAAGGACATTACGATGCAACGCAGCAAAAATTAACCAGGAGTTTTTGTGAGTTCTAAAGAAAACAATTCATGGCCATCCTTTCCGGAAACTAATCTGGAGGCTTGGAAAAAGTCAGCGCAAAAATCTGCACCTAATGGTGATGTTGATTCTTTGGGCTGGAAAACGCCAGATGGAATTCATTTAAAAGCCTTATACACATCATCTGATGTAGAAGGCCTTAATTACACCGATACATTGCCTGGATTTGAACCATTTGTACGTGGCCCTCAAGCAACGATGTACTCGGTTCGTCCTTGGACCATTCGTCAGTACGCTGGTTTTTCAACTGCAGAAGAATCCAATGCGTTTTATCGCAAGGCGCTTGATGCAGGTGGTCAAGGCGTATCCGTTGCTTTTGACTTAGCCACTCATCGCGGCTACGACTCCGATCATCCACGCGTTACTGGTGACGTTGGTAAGGCCGGTGTTGCCATTGACTCTGTTGAAGATATGAAAATCTTGTTCGATGGCATTCCATTGGACAAGGTATCTGTTTCGATGACGATGAACGGTGCTGTATTGCCGGTACTGGCTGGTTACATTGTGGCTGGTGAAGAGCAGGGCGTAAAACAGGAGCAGCTATCAGGAACTATTCAGAATGACATTCTGAAAGAGTTCATGGTGCGCAACACCTATATCTATCCACCAGAGCCTTCGATTCGTATTATTGGCGACATTATTGAGTACACCGCTAAGCACATGCCGAAGTTCAACTCGATTTCTATTTCGGGTTATCACATGCAAGAAGCAGGCGCCAACCAAGTATTGGAATTGGCTTTCACATTGGCTGACGGTAAAGAGTATGTAAAAACCGCACTTGCCAAAGGCTTAGATGTTGATGGTTTTGCAGGCCGCTTATCTTTCTTCTTTGCAATTGGTATGAACTTCTATCTTGAAGTTGCAAAGTTGCGTGCCGCACGTTTGTTGTGGTGGCGCATTATGAAATCCTTCGAGCCCAAGAACCCAAAATCTTTGATGTTGCGCACACACTGCCAAACATCCGGCTGGTCTTTGACCGAGCAAGACCCTTACAACAATGTTGTGAGAACAACTGTTGAGGCCATGGCAGCTGTATTTGGCGGGACTCAGTCATTGCATACCAATTCCTTGGATGAGGCGATTGCCTTGCCTTCTGAGTTCTCAAGCCGTATTGCACGTAATACCCAATTGATTTTGCAAGAAGAGACGCATATCCCAAGCGTAATTGATCCATGGGCGGGTTCTTACATGATGGAGAACCTTACACAAGAGATGGCTGATAAAGCTTGGGAGATCATCCAGGAAGTGGAAGCCATGGGTGGGATGACGAAAGCCGTTGAAAGCGGCTGGGCTAAGCTCAAAATTGAAGCTGCTGCAGCTGAAAAGCAAGCCAAGATTGACTCTGGCTCAGATGTCATCGTAGGTGTTAATAAATACAAACTAGGCAAAGAAGACCTGGTTGACGTGTTAATGATCGATAACGATAAGGTGCGCGAAGGCCAAGTTGCTCGTTTGAAGGATATTAAGGCTAAGCGTGATTCCAAAAAAGTAGAGGCTGCGTTAGAAGCGTTAACCAAGGCTGCTGAAGATAACTCTGGTAACTTATTGGAGTTGTCGGTAAACGCCATTCGTTTACGTGCGACGGTAGGTGAAGTTTCGGATGCATTAGAAAAAGTTTACGGGCGCCATCGCGCCGATACTCAAAAGGTGACTGGTGTGTATGCAGCTGCTTATGACTCAGCCGAAGGCTGGGCAAAACTCCAAACAGAGATTGCTGACTTTGCAAAAGACTTCGGACGTCGTCCGCGGGTAATGATTGCGAAGCTCGGCCAAGACGGCCACGACCGTGGTGCAAAAGTAGTTGCTACTGCTTTTGCCGACTTAGGTTTTGACGTGGATATCGGGCCTTTATTTCAAACCCCTGAGGAGTGTGCTCGTCAAGCTATCGAGAACGACGTTCACGCATTAGGTGTCTCAACATTGGCGGCTGGTCATAAGACCTTGGTGCCAGCCATCATTGCTGAATTAAAGAAGCAGGGCTCAGATGACATCATCGTGTTCGTTGGTGGCGTCATTCCGAGACAGGATTATGAATTCCTCTATGAGGCCGGTGTCAAAGGTATTTATGGTCCAGGCACTCCAATTCCGGCTTCGGCCAAGGATGTGCTTGAGCAAATTCGCAAGTCTGTGAAACCAGCTTAATACGGATCATAGGCATGCTCGAAGCTGCTGATCAGGTTCTGGTGAATGATCTCACTGGTGCGCCTTCGCTTAAACAGCGACGCGCATTAGCAAAGATCATTACTTTGCTTGAATCGACTCGACTAGACCACCGTCATCGTGCAGATGATGTCCTGAATTCTTTATTGCCCAAAACAGGTAAATCATTTCGTTTAGGAATCTCAGGAGTACCCGGAGTTGGTAAATCAACTTTGATTGAAACTCTAGGCCTTTATCTAATCGAAAAAGGTCATCGAGTTGCCGTATTGGCGATTGATCCTTCCTCAAGCATTTCTGGCGGCTCCATCCTGGGTGATAAGACTCGTATGGAGCGCTTATCTGTTTTAGAAAATGCCTTTATTCGTCCCAGCCCTTCGTCTTGCACGCTAGGCGGCGTAGCAGAGAAGACGCGTGAAGCTATGTTGGTTGCAGAGGCTGCAGGTTTTGACGTCATCATTGTTGAAACGGTCGGCGTGGGGCAGAGTGAAATCGCAGTTGCTGGTATGACGGATATGTTTCTGTTGTTGCAGCTACCAAATGCAGGCGATGATTTGCAGGCAATTAAAAAAGGCGTGATGGAAATTGCCGATTTAATTGTGATTAATAAAGCAGATATTGATCCTGATGCCGCTATGCGTGCCCAGCTATTCATCACAAGTTCATTGCGTCTATTAGGTTTTCAGGGCAACCCTGATCATGCCTCCCACCTCAAAGAATCATGGCACCCCCAAGTAATGAGCTTGAGTGCTTTAGAAGGAAAAGGTGTGCCAGAGATGTGGGATAAGGTTTCTCACTTTGCTTCTCTTCAGAGGGCAAATGGGAAGTTTGAATCTCGTCGCAAGGAGCAGGCTGGCGCATGGATGTGGGATCGCATTGATGCTGGATTAAAAAACGCATTTCGTAGCAATGAAGTAGTACAAAAACTTCTACCAAGTTTGAGTGCCCAAGTAAACCAAGGAACCATGGCGGCTTCAGTTGCAGCAAGACGACTACTGGAAGCCATGGGGCATGAATTTTTCTAAGGAGTAGGAAATGAAGGACATCATTGAACAGCTTGAGGCCAAGCGTGAGCTTGCCCGATTAGGTGGTGGGCAAAAACGTATTCAAGCCCAGCACGCTAAGGGTAAATTAACCGCTCGTGAGCGTATTGAGCTCTTGCTTGATGCTGCTACCTTTGAAGAGTGGGATATGTTTGTTGAGCACCGCTGTCATGACTTTGGCATGGCTGATCAAACGGTTCCTGGCGATGGTGTGGTTACCGGCTACGGAATGATTAACGGACGTTTGGTATTTGTTTTTTCACAAGATTTCACTGTTTTAGGTGGCTCCTTATCAGAAGCCCATGCAGAAAAGATTTGTAAGATCATGGATCAGGCACTCAAAGTAGGTGCTCCTGTGATTGGCTTAAATGACTCTGGTGGTGCACGTATTCAAGAGGGCGTTGCATCTCTTGGCGGTTATGCAGAAATTTTCCAGCGCAATGTCACTGCATCTGGCGTGATCCCCCAAATTTCATTGATCATGGGTCCTTCAGCTGGGGGTGCTGTTTACTCGCCGGCGTTGACTGATTTCATCTTCATGGTGAAAGATAGCTCTTATATGTTTGTGACTGGTCCTGAAGTCGTTAAGACCGTAACTCATGAGGATGTGACTGCTGAAGAATTGGGTGGTGCAGTAACTCACTCAACAGTATCGGGTGTTTGTGATTTGGCTTTCGATAACGATGTTGACGCGATCATGATGCTGCGTCGTTTCTTTAACTACTTACCGCTCTCAAACCGTGAGAAACCACCTTTGATCAAAGGTGCGAACCGTACAGAAGAGCCTGATTTTTCACTAGATACATTAGTGCCATCCAATCCAAATCAACCTTACGATATGAAAGAGTTGATTGAAAAGATCGTTGATGATGGCGAGTTTTTTGAATTGCAACCTGATTACGCAAAAAACATCGTGATTGGCTTTGCTCGTATCGAAGGCCGTTCGATTGGTATTGTTGCCAATCAACCACTGATTCTGGCTGGTTGTTTGGATATTAAGGCATCCATCAAGGCTGCACGTTTCGTACGCTTCTGTGATGCATTCAATATTCCTGTAGTGACCTTAGTCGACGTTCCTGGATTTATGCCTGGCACTGCACAAGAATACGGCGGCATTATTAAGCATGGTGCGAAATTGCTCTATGCCTACGCAGATTGCACCGTACCTAAGGTGACCTTAATTACTCGTAAAGCCTATGGTGGCGCTTACGACGTGATGGCTTCTAAGCATTTACGAGGTGATGTGAACTTTGCATGGCCTTCAGCAGAAATTGCTGTGATGGGGCCTAAAGGTGCGGTAGAAATTATCTTCCGCGAAGAAAAGTCAGATCCACAAAAGATTGCGGCACGTGAAGCTGAATATAAGTCTAAGTTCGCCAACCCCTTTGTGGCAGGACGCCGTGGCTATATTGATGACGTTATTCTTCCGCACGAAACTCGCAAGCGTATTGCTCGTTCACTGGCAATGCTCAAAGACAAAGACTTAAAGAATCCTGCGCGTAAACACGGCAATATTCCTCTGTAAGGCGCTGATAAAAGATGACTACGAAAATGTTTAAGAAAATTCTGATTGCGAATCGCGGTGAGATTGCTTGCCGTGTAATGATGACCGCCAAGAAAATGGGCATCAAAACTGTAGCTGTTTATTCTGAGGCAGATAAAGAGGCGCGTCACGTACAACTGGCAGATGAGGCTGTTTGCATTGGACCGGCACCTTCGCGTGAATCTTACTTAGTAATGGACCGCATTATCCAAGCCTGCAAAGATACCGGCGCTGAAGCGGTGCATCCTGGCTACGGCTTCTTATCTGAGAACGAACAGTTCGCTAAACGCTGTGAGGAAGAGGGCATCGTTTTCATTGGTCCTAAGCATCAATCTATCGCAGCAATGGGAGACAAGATTGCCTCTAAGAAGCTTGCCTTAGAGGCCAAGGTCAACACCATTCCTGGTTATAACGAGGCGATTGATACCACTGAAGAAGCGGTCAAGATTGCTCAGGGTATTGGTTACCCCGTGATGATTAAGGCGTCTGCAGGCGGTGGCGGTAAAGGTTTGCGTGTTGCATTTAATGACAAAGAAGCGGCTGAAGGTTTTGCAGCTTGCAAAACTGAAGCCATGAATAGCTTTGGCGATGATCGAATCTTTATTGAGAAGTTCGTTGAAGGTCCACGTCACATTGAAATTCAGGTGTTGGGCGATTCGTATGGCAATGTGGTTTACCTAAACGAGCGTGATTGCTCGATTCAGCGCCGTCATCAAAAGGTTATTGAAGAGGCGCCATCACCATTTATCGATCCTGCAACCCGCAAAGCCATGGGCGAACAAGCGGTTGCATTAGCTAAGGCCGTGAACTACCAGTCCGCCGGTACCGTTGAGTTCGTTGTAGGAAAAGATAAGTCTTTCTACTTCCTGGAAATGAATACCCGTTTGCAGGTTGAGCATCCAGTGACCGAAAGTATTACCGGCCTTGACTTGGTCGAGCAGATGATTCGTGTTGCTGCAGGCGAGAAGTTGGAATTCAAGCAAGAAGATGTGAAGTTAGATGGATGGTCGATGGAGTGTCGAATTAATGCTGATGATCCATTCCGCAATTTCCTTCCATCAACTGGCCGCTTAGTGAAGTATCGTCCACCAGAATCTGTTAATGGAGTGCGTGTAGATACCGGTGTGTATGAGGGCGGTGAAATCCCAATGTATTACGATTCAATGATTGCTAAATTGATTGTTCACGGCAAGGATCGTACAGAAGCAATTGAAAAGATGCGCGCAGCATTAAATGATTTCGTGATTCGCGGCATTCATTCCAATATTCCATTTCAGGCGGCCTTATTGCAACACCCTCGCTTTGTAAATGGCGACTTTACAACTGGCTTTATCGCTGAAGAATATCCAGAGGGCTTTAAAAAGGATTCTGTACAGCCCGCTGATCCTAAGCGTTTGGCAGCATTAGCTGCGTTTATGCGCTATCGCTATCTTGAGCATATTAAGATGATTGATGGGCAATTAGCTGGCCATGAAATGATCATTGCAAAGAAATTCGTAGTGGTTACTGGTAAAAAAACCGGCTCCATGAATGATCCGTATGAAGTGCCTATTCGCGTTGAATTGAAAGACGGCATCTATTCTGTATACATCGATGATGCTGATGGTGTGAGCCGTTATGACATTGTGAGTGACTGGCGTCCTGGGCAGATTTGTCTGCACGCAACCATTAACGGTACACATAAGATTACTGCACAAGTAGAGCGTCGTGGCGTTAAGTATCTGTTAATTCTGGATGGCGCCCATTTCGAATGTATGGTTCTGAGCCCTTTGGGAGCAGAGTTACAACGTCGCATGCCTGTCAAGTTACCGCCAGATACTTCTAAATTAGTAATGTCTCCAATGCCAGGCCTATTAACGAAAATTGCTGTCAAGGCAGGTGAAGGGGTTACCGCAGGTCAGAAACTAGCCTCAATTGAAGCGATGAAGATGGAAAATACGCTATCCGCTATGCAAGATGGTGTGGTTGCTGAAATCTGCGCTAAAGAGGGTGATAGCTTGGCGGTGGATCAATTAATTATCCGCTTTGAGTAACCAGGTTAATGACTATGAGCACTAAGCCATTTAAGATTTTAGGTATTCAGCAAATCGCAATAGGCGGCGAAAATAAAGATCGACTCAAGAAGTTGTGGGTTGATATGCTCGGATTTGAATACAAAAGTACTTTTGTCTCTGAGCGTGAAAATGTTGATGAGGACATCTGTGCAATTGGTTCTGGTGCCCATGAGATTGAGGTTGATCTGATGCAGCCATTTGATATCGAAAAGAAACCAGCTGTACATCAGACACCCCTGAACCATATTGGTTTGTGGGTGGATGACCTCGCTAAAGCGGTTGAGTGGCTCTCAGCCAATGGCCTGCGCTTTGCTCCAGGGGGCATCCGCAAGGGTGCTGCAGGCTATGACATTACTTTTGTGCACCCCAAGGGGAATGACGAGTTCCCGATTAGCGGTGAAGGGGTGCTCATTGAGCTGGTTCAAGCGCCTCCTGAGGTGATTGCAGGATTAAGTTCATAATTTGGTTTTGTAATTAGCAAACAGGATTCAAATTGGCAAATATATTGGCCATCGACACCTCTTCAGCGTGGTGTTCGGTGGCTTTATCTTTAGGTGATAAAGCACCAGAGTTCAGGCATGAAGCTGTTTCAGCTGGTGCCAGCCAACTTCTATTGCCCTGGGTTGAGTCGCTGCTAGCTAATGCAAAACTGTCTTTAAAAGATCTTGATGCTATTGCTGTTGGTATTGGTCCCGGCGCATTCACGGGGGTTAGATTGGGTGTGGCTGCAGTTCAAGGCCTGGCAATTTCAAATAATCTTCCGGTCATATCCGTATGTAGCTTAGATGCAATAGCCGCGCAAATTACCAGCGCCGAGATTTATAAAAAGACCAAGCCTCAACACTTCATGATAGCCATTGATGCACGCATGGAAGAAATTTATTGGGCGAACTATGAGTCTCAAGCTACTCAATTACCAAAACGCGTGAGTGATATTCACCTCACAAAGCCTGAAGTGCTTAACTTTGATGGCTTGCAACTCATAGCTGGTAGCGCTTTAAATGCCTACAGCAATCGTATGCCCCTATTTGATGGTCCAAAGGATGTCGAGATCTCAATCTCTGCATTGGGTGTCTTAGAGTGCGCCAAACAATCGTTTAAAGAAGGTTTGCAGGAAGATGTTCGACTGCTTGAGCCAATGTATGTGCGAAATAAAGTGGCATCTACCACTGCAGAGCGTGAAGGGGGGATGAAATAATGTCTGATATTTCCCCGGCAGGAGGTACTGCAGAGCTCTCGTTCATGCCAATGCAAGTTGTAGACTTAGATGAAGTTCTCAAGATAGAGTCCGTCTCGCACATTCACCCTTGGACAAAAGGTAATTTTTCCGATTCTTTGGCTGCTGGACATTGGGCTTATTGCATTCGTCCGCAAGTAGACCAAATGGTGAAGGGTAGTTATTTGGATCCAGCAGTGCTTTGGGCTTACTGCATCCTTTTTCCCGCGGTAGATGAATTGCACCTTCTCAATATTACGGTCTCGCCTCATTTGCGCAAGCTTGGGCTAGGCCAAAGAATGATGGACGCGATCGAGGGTGTAGCAGCCCAACAAAAAATGCCCCGAATTATCTTAGAGGTAAGGCCAAGCAATACCGCTGCAATAACGCTCTATCAAAAATTGGGTTACGAGCAAATTGGTGTGCGTAAGAATTACTATCCAGCCAACCTGGAGACTGGATCTCGAGAAGATGCGCTCGTTATGGCCAAATCGATTAAGCTAGAGCCATGACCAATACACATTCAGCCTTCTTAAAAGAAATGGGCATCACCGAATGGACTTCCCGGGATGTTGTACAAGCGACAGCTTTAGTAACCGAGCAGACTAACGCTCAAGCCTCTCCTGAGCTTGCACAGTCAACTCCAAGAGTTTGCTATGGAATGTGGTGGTTTTTTGGTAGTGAACCACAGGGGGATGCTCAAATCTTATTTCAAAATATGATTCGTGTTTTGGGACTGGCTAAAAATGAGTGGGCTTGGAAAAATCTAGGGCATAGTCTGAGTCAGTTGAGTGCCCCTGAGATGCCTGTTATAGCAATTGCCTTCGGTGGGCCTACTGCCCAAAAAATCACTGGTGAAAGAGATCCATTGCCGCAGTTGCGTGAAACAGTTTTAGCTTTAAATACTGGCAATGAAGAAGAGATTCCAGTAATTGCTTCATTTGAACTAAATCAAGTACTTGCAAAACCAAATGATAAGGCATTGCTCTGGCAGGATATGTTGTTAGCGAGATCTGTGCTGCAAAACAGTTGATCTAATCGTATGCAAGTCTATTGCTTGTGTTCGCCGATCAGATGCATGGAGTCATACTCCGCTTGATTTCTGGCGTGGCGTTTAATCACTAGCCACATTATTAGGCTAACAATCAAACCAAATCCGATAATCACAAATTGAACTGGTATATCCAGCCAGATCAGCAGAGAATAAATTAACAACATCACCAAAACAGAGATGTTCTCGTTAAAGTTCTGTACTGCAATGGAGTGGCCTGCAGACATCAGGACGTGGCCACGATGCTGCAACAAGGCGTTCATTGGCACTACAAAGTAGCCCGCCAACCAACCTACTAGTATTAATAAAAAATAAGCAGGCAATAAGTTCAGAGATATCTGCAACTTGCCCATTGTAAGGATGCTTATATTGGGAAGCATATCTGAGTTATAGACTGCCATGATGCAGACCACTAGGCCCATAGCAATGCCATAGGGCAGTACCTTTAGGGATTTACGAAGTGGAATACGCCAAGCTGCATATACAGCGCCACCGGCAACGCCTACAGCGGAAATGGCTTGCAAAATAGCCCCCTGGGATAGGTTCATATGCAAAGCCACTTGCGCCCACTTAATGACAATAAATTGCAGAGTTGCACCAGCACCCCAAAACAAGGTTGTTACTGCTAGGGAGATTTGACCTAAGCGATCATTCCAGAGTGTCTTAAAGCAAATGGCAAAGTCTTTGACCAATTCAATGGGATTGGTTTTCTGAGAAACATAACGTGCGCCAGTATCGGGAATCTTTAGGTTAATGAGTGCGGCAACGACATAAATCATCATGATGATCAGAATTGCGGACTCAGCCGGCGTATCAATGCCAGTATCAAATGTAGGCATGTCAAGGGCTAAAAGACTTTGAGATACGGTGCTACTAATGAGAACGCCACCTAAAACGGTGCCTAAAATGATTGAGCTTACCGTTAATCCCTCGATCCAACCATTAGCAGCAACTAATTTTTCAGGTGGCAGAAGTTCGGTCAGAATCCCATATTTAGCTGGTGAGTAAGCGGCGGCACCTAGGCCAACGATGGCGTAGGCCATTAAAGGATGGCTACCGAACAACATGGTCACGCAGCCAACAAACTTAATAGTATTGGTGATGAACATGACATTGCCCTTGGGGCGGGAGTCTGCAAAGGCACCTACAAAGGCGGCCAGAAGAACGTAGGACAATACAAAGAACAATTTGAGCAGCGGCGTCATCCAGGCCGGAGCTTGAAGCTGGGCCAAGAGCGCAATAGCGGCAATTAGGAGAGCATTATCGGCAAGCGACGAAAAAAATTGCGCCGCCATAATGATGTAAAAGCTACGGTTCATTCGTACAATCTAGTCATTACTGCAATTAAAGCATGAAAGGAGGGGTGAAAATGGGTGATTCAGCTAACGGCCTGATTAATAGGCCAATTTTGGCATCTATTAATACTGCCGCCTTTCAGCATAATTTAAACCGAGTTCGGGAATTGGCACCAGAATCCAAAATTTGGTCTGTCATCAAAGCCCGCGCCTATGGCCATTGTTTTGAAGCGGCACTAAAGGGGCTGTCCTCTACGGATGGCTTTGCCTTGTTAGATATACAGGACGCTGCCTGGTTAAGGGAGCACGGCTGGCAAGGGCGCATCCTCCTTTTAGAGGGTTTATTTCATGAAAATGAGCTAAGCCGAGCGGAAGATTTAACATGCGACCTCGTGGTCCATTGTGATGCTCAAGTGGATTGGCTGGAGCGATTTAAAGGTAAAAACCACAAGCCTTTAAGTGTCTTTCTAAAGATGAATACCGGTATGAATCGCTTGGGATTTAAGCCTGCAACGTATCGAACTGTTTTCCATCGCTTGCATGCAACTGGTTATCACATGCACCACATGACCCATTTTGCCAATGCTGATCAAGTAGATCAGTTACCTTCAGTTGGCGGTCAACAAGAGTTATTTAATGAAACGATTGCTGGTTTAGAGGGTGCAACATCCCTAGCAAACTCTGCAGCTATTTTGTGGCATCGCAGTGCCTTAGGCGATTGGGTACGCCCAGGCATCATGCTCTATGGCGCATCACCAACAGGACTGCATGCTGATATTGAGCATGCCAATCTCAGGGCGGTCATGCAACTTCATAGTGAAATTATTGATATTCAAGAACTTCAAAAAGGCGATCGCATTGGTTACGGCGGTCGTTATGAGGCACCTAATGCCATGCGTATCGGCATTGTGGCTTGTGGGTATGCCGATGGGTATCCACGTCATGCTAAAGATGGCACGCCGGTTTGGGTTGGTAATGGTGATCATGGGATCATTTGCCATCTAGTTGGAAGAGTTTCCATGGACATGCTGGCAATTGATTTAAGCAAAGCACCAAATGCAGGAATTGGAAGTGTTGTGCAGCTTTGGGGTGACAAAGTTTCAGTCGATGATGTGGCACAAATGAGTGGAACCATTGGTTATGAGTTGCTTTGTGCTGTGGCGCCTAGGGTTCCCGTTGAGATCCAGTAGATAAAGAAAATGCCAAGCCAGTAAATAAAAAATCCTCCACAGCGGAGGATTTTTGTTGATATTGAAACAATCTTACTTATTCCAGAACTGCCACCATCTGCGTTCTTTTTGAACACGTTGACCGGTGATCATCATTTGACTGTCTGGGAAGTTTAATTTGAAGACGCGGGCTGAATCATTGCTGAGTTCAACCATGCCGAGCTTCTCATAAGACTTGGTGAGAATGTAGAGCGCCTCTTCAACTGCAGGTGCGCGATCGTAATCACGTATAACTAGCTGAGCGCGATTGGCTGCGGCCAGATAGGCACCACGTTGATAATAAAAGCGCGCAACAATCACATCCGCCTCAGCAAGAGAATTCACTATATAGCGCATGCGATCTAATGCATCTGGAGCGTACTTGCTGTCTGGGAAACGATCCACTACTACTTTGAACGACTCAAAAGCTTCTTTAGCAGCTTTAGGGTCTCGCTCACTGAGGTCCTGGCCAGTAAAATTGCCAAGCCATCCCAAGTCATCATTAAAGGTAATGAGTCCTTTTAAGTAATAGGCGTAATCTAGACTTTCGCTACCTTGATGTAATTTAATAAAGCGATCAATCGCAACCAGTGCTTGAGTTTGTTCTTGCGCTTTCCAGTAGCAATAAGCAGAGTTAATTTGTGCTTGTTGTGAATAGGGACCGAAAGGAAAGCGTGCCTCTAATTTTTCAAAGTACTTGCCGCACTTAGCAAAGTCAGCATCATTGAGTTTGTCAGTGGCTTCAGAATAGAGTTTTGCCTCTGACCAGATGTCTGTGTCATCTTTGCTGCCATCGCTACCTGCGCATCCACCCAAAAGCATTAATGCGAACACGAAGGCTAAAAGCAGGGCAAAAGGAGTGCCACTTATATGGAAGCTCTTTTTTTGTGAGGAAGAATTCCCAGCAAGCCTTAAACTGGCGTCTGATATTACGTCGGACATAACTGAAAGGCTCTCTAAGCGTGGCATTGCCGCAAACTCCTGAATCGAATCCCATTGATTATATCGATGATGAGGATTTCATCTCCCTAGATATCCCTTTGGAGATGGCTGGCGAGCGCTTGGACAAGGTGCTAGCAGGGTCTTTGCCTGATTATTCACGTAATCGCCTTAAAGCTTGGGTTGAGGCTGGGGCGGTTATGGTCGACGGAAAGGTTACTAAAGCCCGTTATTTGCTCCATGGCGGCGAGAGCGTTAAGGTCTTCCCACAGGAAATGCCCGAGCAGTTTGCCTTCAACCCTGAAGATATTCCCCTGGATGTGGTCTACGAGGATGAGGACATCATTGTGGTCAATAAGCCGCCTGGCCTCGTGGTGCACCCGGCAGCGGGAAATTGGTCTGGAACCCTGTTGAATGGCCTCTTATTTCATTATCCTGAGCTCAAGTCACTTCCCAGGGCGGGAATAGTGCATCGCCTGGATAAGGACACTTCAGGCCTCATGGTCGTGGCGAGAACATCTCAAGCCCAAACCTCCCTAGTACGTCAACTTCAAGAAAGAACGGTGGGACGTCGCTATTTGGCTTGGGTGTGGGGTGATGCCCCCAGTCAAGGCAAAGTCCTGGCTTCGGTTGGGCGTGATCAGCGAGATCGCCTAAAGATGTCCGCAGGCAGTCCCCAAGGAAAACCAGCAGCTACTTTATTTCGACGCTTAGCCAAGGGTTTGGTTGGAGAGGCTGCTGTCACATTGTTAGAGTGTCGCCTGGAAACAGGGCGCACGCACCAGATTCGCGTCCATCTAGAATCACTCGGTTTTCCATTGGTGGGCGACCCGGTCTACCGTAAAAAGGTTCCGGGCGCAGCTAAAAATCTTTCATTTAATCGCCAGGCTTTACATGCTTTTGCTTTAAGTCTTCAACATCCAGTGAAGCATGAATTAATGACTTGGTTCCGCTTGCCACCACAGGATTTATTGGACTTATTACCGCAAGTTGGAATGAGTGACGAAGTTCTGCCGAAAGAATCTGTCGTGTTGGCCTCTATTGAAAATGAGTCACGCTGATGAGATTGGTTGCTCCTCAATGGCCCGCCCCAAAGTCGGTGCACACACGAGTAAGCACAAGGTTGGGCGGGGTAAGTCAAGCTCCCTATGATTCCTTAAACTTGGGTGATCATGTGGGAGACCGCGTTGAAGATGTTTTGGCAAATAGAGCTATTTTTACTAAAGACATGCCGGATGAGCCTATCTGGTTAAAGCAGACTCACCAAACAACAGTAAGCACTCCGAAAAGTCGAGACTTAAACCGGGGGCTGGTAATTGAGGCTGATGCCTCCGTCACTAATGCTCTTGAAGAGGTTTTGGTCATCATGACGGCAGATTGCTTGCCAGTGTTATTTACCAACTCCAAAGGGACTGCTGTTGGTGCTGCACATGCCGGCTGGAGGGGGCTTTGCGCTGGAATTCTGGAAAATACGATTGCTGAGTTGCTCAAAATTTCTGATGGATCCACTGCGGCAGACTTCATGGCTTGGCTAGGACCAGCAATTGGACCTGAATCATTTGAGGTTGGAAAGGATGTTGTGAAGTCATTTCAAGACTCCGGCTTTCTTCTTCCAAAAAATGCATTCACAGAAATATCTCATAAACCTGGAAAGTTTCTTGCAGATATCTACCTGTTGGCACGAGCACGTTTAGAGGCTTGTGACGTAAAAATGATTTTCGGTGGCGAATACTGCACTGTTCGAGATCAGCACCAGTTTTTTTCTTACCGTCGTGATGGCAAGACTGGAAGATTTGCCTCAGCTATCTGGATTGAAAAATAGCTTGTGCACAAAAGCATGCGGGTTAGTACTAGCCCGTGCACCAAGCTAGGGTTATTGCGTATAACTCTATAGTGCTTAAGGGCGGAGAATGTCTTTAATTAATTGAAGAGACTACTATGTTTGCAGGCATGAATACCGGTGCAACACCATCTTTGGCACCGCATCATATGGCGCTCATTCCGCCAGAGCGTTTATCTGAAATCCAAAAAGAATATTTCACTGAATTAGCGCACATTGCAACCAATCCTGAAGCGATTGAGGTTAAAGATCGTCGTTTTGCAGGTAAGGCCTGGCACTCATCCTGGAGCAAAGTCATTGCTGCTACTTATTTACTTAATTCCAAGCATCTCATGGAGTTAGCAAAAGCAGTTGAGACGGACGAAAAGTCAAAGCAGAAAATATTATTTACTACTGAGCAAATGATTGATGCTTTGTCACCATCTAACTTTATTGCCACCAATCCAGAGGTATTAGAAAGCATTATTAGCTCCCAAGGACAATCAATTCAAAAAGGGATTGTAAATTTATTGGGGGATATGAAAAAAGGTAAGGTCTCTCAAACAGATGAATCTGCTTTTGAAGTGGGAAAAAATATTGCCACTACAGAGGGTCATGTGGTGTTTCGTAATGAGTTATTCGAGCTAATTCAATACACGCCATTAACAGAGCAAGTATTTGAACGCCCTTATTTAATGGTGCCACCATGCATCAATAAGTATTACATTCTCGATTTACAACCTGACAACTCCGTAGTTCGTCATATGGTGAGTCAAGGGCATACCGTGTTCTTGGTTTCCTGGAAGAACCCAGATGCTTCCATGGCTCAAGTGAGCTGGGATGATTACGTAGGTAAGGGTGTTATCAAAGCAATTGAAGTCGTAAAAGAAATTGGCGATACCAAGCAAATTAATATCTTAGGGTTCTGCGTTGGCGGGACCTTAACCAGCTCTGCATTGGCTGTGCTGGCAGCCCGAGACGAGCATCCAGCAGCAAGCTTGACACTCCTAACCACCTTATTGGATTTCACGGATACCGGAATTCTGGATGTCTTTATCGATGAAGGCATGGTGGAGATGCGCGAGAACTCTATTGGCGGTAAGGGCGGTAAGTACGGCATGATGTCAGGCCTCGATTTAGGCAATACCTTTTCATTCTTGCGTCCGAATGATTTGGTATGGAACTACGTAGTGGAGAACTACCTCAAAGGTAATTCACCCCCACCATTTGATTTGTTGTATTGGAATGGCGACTCCACTAATCTTCCTGGCGCAATGTACTGCTGGTACCTTCGACATACCTACTTGCAGAATGATTTAGTGAAGCCCGGCAAAGTAAAAATTTGCGGTGAAAAAGTAGATCTCGGAAAAATCAATTGTCCTGCGTATTTATATGCATCCCAAGAAGATCACATTGTTCCCTGGAGGTCTGCTTACGAATCGACTCATCTTCTGAAAGGTAAAAATCGTTTCGTATTAGGCGCTTCTGGACATATTGCCGGTGTGATCAATCCTCCAGCTAAAAATAAGCGTTATTACTTTGAAAATAACAAGATTGCTCCAACAGCCCAGGAGTGGCTAGAGGGGGCAAAACAAATTCCAGGAAGTTGGTGGCCTGATTACACCAAATGGCTTGCGCAATTTGGCGGTGAAATGAAACCAGCAGGTACTACTTTTGGAAATGCTAAGTACAAAAAAATGGAAGCGGCACCTGGCGTGTATGTAAAAGAAAAAGCAACGCCAGAACTCAATTAATAATTAACGAAGGTTTTAAAAAGGGGAAATTAATGTCTCAAAAAGTCGCATATGTAACTGGTGGTATGGGTGGTATTGGTACCGCTATCTGCCAACGTTTAGCTAAAGATGGCTTTAAAGTGATCGCAGGCTGTGGTCCAAATTCTCCGCGTAAAGATCGCTGGATTGGTGAGCAAAAAGCCTTGGGCTATGATTTTATTGCTTCCGAAGGTAATGTTTCCGATTGGGATAGTACGGTCGCTGCCTTTGAGAAGGTTAAGGCTGAAGTAGGTCGTGTAGACGTATTGGTAAATAATGCCGGCATTACCCGTGACAGCGTTTTCCGCAAAATGACCCCAGACGCATGGAAAGCTGTGATTGATACCAACCTGAATTCCTTGTTTAACGTTACCAA
Source organism: Polynucleobacter sp. MG-28-Ekke-A2 (assembly GCF_035012985.1). NCBI lineage: Bacteria > Pseudomonadati > Pseudomonadota > Betaproteobacteria > Burkholderiales > Burkholderiaceae > Polynucleobacter > Polynucleobacter sp. MG-28-Ekke-A2. The sequence continues at coordinate 70,368 of NZ_JAYGQU010000003.1, forward strand.
ACAAGTGATTGATGGCATGGTTGAAAATAACTGGGGCCGGATTATTAATATTTCCTCTGTCAATGGTCAAAAGGGCCAGTTTGGTCAGGCGAACTATTCCACTGCAAAGGCAGGCCTGCACGGCTTTACTATGGCCCTAGCTCAAGAAGTTGCCACTAAGGGCGTTACTGTAAATACGGTGTCCCCTGGTTATATCGGCACTGATATGGTTAAAGCTATCCGCGAAGATGTCCTTGAGAAGATTGTTTCTGGCATTCCAGTCAAGCGTTTGGGCACTCCTGAAGAGATTGCCTCTATCTGCTGCTGGATAGCTTCTGAAGATGGTGGCTATGCTACTGGTGCAGACTTCTCCTTAAACGGCGGTATCCACACTGGTTAATATTGCACTGCAACAATTAATTCAGTATTTGTAGTACGTGCAGTACGCAACACAGCATATTTACCTTTTGGTCAACTTAAGGCTAAACTACGCTGATGTTGCGATGCAGTAAATAGTAAGGAAAATACATGGTTACCCGCGCTAAACGAGCTGGCGAAGATCGGCTCATTAAGAAGTATCCGAATCGTCGTCTCTACGACACCCAGACAAGTACATACGTCACGCTATCTGACATCAAAAACTTGGTTATGGCTAATGAAGTATTTAAAGTAGTTGATGCCAAAACTGAAGAAGATTTAACGCGCAATATATTGCTGCAAATTATTCTTGAGGAAGAGGCTGGTGGCGCACCAGTATTTTCATCACAAATGCTTTCGCAAATCATTCGCTTTTATGGAAACTCCATGCAGGGTTTGATGGGTAACTATCTTGAGAAGACCATGCAATCATTTGTGGACATTCACAATAAGCTTGGCGATCAAACGAAGGGTCTCGGTGCTGGCAGTACACCAGAGGCATGGTCACAAATGATGAATCTCCAAAACCCGCTGATGCAAGGCTTGATGGGTAACTACATGGAGCAAAGTAAAGATCTCTTTATCAAAATGCAAGAACAGGTGCAGGGTTCTCAAAATATTTTTGGAAACTTTCCATTTACCCCTCAGCCCAATAAAACTGAAAAAGAATAGTTGTGGCTGGGAAAATTGGATTTGTATCCTTAGGATGCCCTAAGGCACTTGTAGACTCTGAGCTTATCCTGACGCAATTGAGTGCTGAGGGATATGAGACTGCCAAGGATTATTCTGGCGCTGATCTTGTAGTTGTGAACACCTGTGGCTTTATCGACTCCGCCGTGGAAGAAAGTCTTTCTGCTATTGGCGAGGCGCTCGCTGAAAATGGCAAAGTCATTGTGACTGGTTGTCTGGGTGCGAGAAAAAATGCTGACGGTAGCGACCTCATTTCAAGCATTCACCCCAAAGTCCTCGCCGTTACAGGCCCTCATGCTACCGACGAGGTAATGCAAGCCATTCATTTGCATCTGCCTAAGCCGCATGATCCCTTCACGGATTTAGTTCCCCCGGCTGGTGTCAAGCTCACCCCTAAGCATTACGCCTATCTCAAAATTAGTGAAGGCTGTAACCATCACTGCACTTTCTGCATCATTCCCAATATGCGTGGTGATTTGGTTTCACGGCCGATTGGTGAGGTGTTGCTTGAAGCAAAAAGATTATTTGAGTCTGGCGTAAAAGAGTTGCTAGTTGTTTCTCAGGACACAAGTGCCTATGGCGTTGATATTCAATATCGCACTGGCTTTTGGGATGGCAAACCAGTCAAAACCAAAATGTTTGATTTGGTCAATTCGTTAAATCAAATTGCGCGTGAACATCAGGCCTGGGTCAGATTGCATTACGTTTATCCATATCCACATGTGGATGATGTTTTGCCTTTGATGGCGGAGTTCTCAGAGCATGGTTATGGTGTTCTTCCGTATTTAGATATTCCACTGCAGCATTCGCACCCTGACGTTCTTAAGCGTATGAAGCGTCCAGCGAGTGGCGAGAAGAATTTGGAACGCATCTTAGCGTGGCGTGAGGCCTGTCCCGATTTGGTTGTTCGAAGCACCTTCATTGCAGGCTTTCCCGGGGAAACTGAGGAGGAGTTTGAGCATCTCCTCAATTTCTTGGAAGAGGCTCAAATTGATCGGGCCGGTTGTTTTGCCTACTCTCCTGTTGATGGCGCTACTGCAAACCAATTAGATAATCCAGTTCCTGCTGAATTACGAGAAGAGCGGCGCGCTAGGTTTATGGCTAAAGCCGAAGATATTTCCATCAAACGGCTTGCTAAAAAAATAGGCAAACGCATTCAGGTCATCATTGATCGGGTAGATGAATCTGGCGGAATTGGCAGAACCATTGGCGATGCCCCAGAAATTGATGGTCTAGTGAGGGTTTTGCCCCCTAGCAAGCCTTCTAAGCGCTATCGTGCCGGTGAAATCATCAAGGCTACTGTGATTAGCTCCCAAGGGCATGACCTAATAGCCGAAACTTGACGAATGCAATAAAACTGATAGTAGGATTACTTACTTAGTACAAAGTCAGCCCAACAATTGGGCTTAGCAAAGGGGATTGATATGAGTCGTGATGTCGTTGTCTTAAGTGCAGTTCGCTCCGCAATTGGTACATTTAACGGTGCTCTGAGTAGTTTTGAGCCTTCCGAGCTCGGCGGTATCGTGATGAAAGAGGCGGTAGCACGTTCAGGTGTAGATCCGGCGCTGATTAATTACATCACCGTAGGCAATACTATTCCTACAGATAGCCGCTATGGGTATGTCGCCCGTGTTGCATCGATCCAAGCTGGCTTGCCAATGGAATCAGTAGCAATGGCATTAAATCGTTTGTGTAGCTCTGGCTTGCAAGCAATCGTTACAACCGCACAGCAAATTATGTTGGGTGATTGTGATTACGGTGTTGGTGGTGGCGTTGAAGTAATGTCCCGCGGCATGTATGGTTCCCCAGCGATGCGCAGCGGCGCACGCATGGGCGATACCAAAATGATCGACTTGATGGTTGGTATTTTGACTGACCCATTTGGTGTTGGTCATATGGGCGTTACAGCGGAAAATCTCGTTGAAAAATGGAAGTTAACACGTGATGAGCAAGATGCTCTGGCTATGGAATCCCATCGTCGTGCAGCCAATGCAATTAAAGAAGGTCGCTTTAAATCTCAGATCGTGCCAATCACTATTAAAACTCGTAAGGGTGATGAAGTGTTTGATACCGATGAGCATGTGAAGCCTGAAACTACGATGGAAACACTTGCCAAGATGAAGGCAGTGTTCAAAAAAGAGGGTGGTTCCGTAACGGCTGGTAATGCATCGGGTATTAATGATGGTGCCGCATTCTTTGTATTGGCTGATGCTGAAACAGCAAAGAAAGCTGGTCATAAGCCTATCGCTCGTTTGGTGTCTTATGCAGTAGCTGGAGTTCCAAACCACATCATGGGTGAAGGCCCAATTCCCTCAACCAAATTAGCTCTTGAGCGCGCCGGTCTGAAATTAGATCAAATGGACGTCATTGAGTCTAACGAGGCTTTTGCTGCTCAAGCGTTGGCGGTTACTAAAGGTTTGGGCTTAGATCCGGCCAAGACTAACGTCAACGGTGGTGCAATCGCTTTGGGCCACCCAATTGGCTGTTCTGGCGCAGCGATTGCTACTAAGGCAATCCATGAGTTACACCGCGTTCAAGGTAAATATGCTTTGGTAACAATGTGTATTGGTGGTGGTCAAGGTATCGCTACTATTTTTGAGCGTCTATAAACATAGAAACATAACTATTACCCCGATCTCTTGGGTACAAGCCTAAGAGATCAGTAGTAAAGCAGCATCTAAGCCGACGCGGTCAAAAGCCGCATCGGCTTTTTCTTTGACGACCGGCTTTGCTTGGTATGCAACACTGATGCCAGAGCCATTCATCATCATCAGATCGTTGGCACCATCACCCATGGTGATGGCATTCGCTTTGGTGCAGCCAAGGCGGATACAGGCTTCGTCCAGATGAGCAGCCTTAGCTACCCCATCAACAATGTCGCCAAGGACTCGACCTGTCAATTTGTTATCCACGATTTCGAGTGTATTAGCCTGCGTTTGTTTAAAGCCAAGTTCTTGACGTAATTTTTCAGTAAAGAAAGTAAACCCCCCTGAAACAAGCAGCGTGTACAAACCGCGCTGATGAGCGCCAGCTAAAAGCTCTGCTGCTCCAGGATTAGGTCGTAAGCGTTCTCGGTAAACAGATTCGAGTGCATCAGCATGTACACCTTCCAAAAGTGCAACGCGCCTAATTAGACTTTCTTTAAAGTCTTTGATTTCACCGCGCATAGTAGCTTCAGTAATTTCAGCTACTGCGGACTTCTTGCCTGTAAAGTCAGCAATCTCATCAATGCATTCAATATTAATCAACGTTGAATCCATATCCATTGCTAGTACGCAGATGTCTTGTGGCGTCAGATCTGGCTTTAGAAAGCACAGGTCGGCATTAAAGCTTGCTGCAATAGTTCGCAGATGCTCACGTTGAGTTGTATCTAGTTGGGCTCCAGATTCAAAACGCTCAGAGTAGTAGCTTCCATTACTGATTTGACCGCCATTAGAGTGCAGCGAAATGCCAAACTTTAAGGCCTGATCTTTTAATGAAAATACGAGCTTATCGGCAATCGGTTCTCTAGATAACGTCACAAGGACTTGGTGTTTGGGCATAGCTTAATAATATCGGATTGTTAGCTTACTTTTGCGGAGCTCAACACTGCGGAATCGTTGAGGCGTCGCAAGATATTGCGTATAGCGTCAAGGCGTTGTTCTAACTTCTCGAACTCACGGTCTTTCTGAGGAAGTACTTTTAACTTATCCTGACCATTTAGCTGAATGTGCTTAGAAGATTGGATGAGCTGAATGATCTTCATTGGGTCAATGGGTGGATTTGGGATGAATTGAATCTGTATAGATGCAGGCGTAGCATCAATCTTTTTAATTCCAAAACCGGTCATCTCTAAACGTAGACGGTGAGTCTCATAAAACGATTTAGCTTGATCAGGAAGGTCGCCGAAACGATCAACCAATTCTTCGCGCAATCCCATTAGCTCTGTGAAATCATTTGTACCTGCAAAACGCTTATATAAGGATAGACGCTCGTGAACGTCAGGGCAGTAGTCCTCTGGAAATAGAGCGGGAACGCCAAGATTTACATCGGTGGTTGCTTGCAATGGCGAGAGTAAATCAGGCTCCTTTCCACTACGCAGGGACTTAACAGCACGATTGAGCATCTCGGTATAAAGCTGGAAGCCAATCTCATGAATTTCACCGGATTGTTTATCACCTAGGACCTCACCAGCCCCTCGAATTTCTAGATCATGCATAGCTAAGTAGAAGCCAGAGCCAAGCTCTTCCATGGCTTGAATGGCATTAAGACGCAACTGCGCTTGCTTACTGAGTGCCTCAGGATCTGACACTAGTAAATAAGCATAAGCCTGGTGATGTGAGCGGCCTACACGGCCACGCAGTTGATGTAATTGAGCTAAACCAAACTTGTCGGCGCGGTGCATGATGATGGTATTGGCTGTGGGTACGTCAATACCGGTCTCAATAATCGTGGTGCACAGCAAAATATTGGTACGCTGGGTAACAAATTCACGCATGACCGATTCCAGCTCGCGTTCATGCATCTGTCCGTGTGCAACACTAATGCGCGCCTCTGGAATAAGTTCTTGTAAAAAGTGTTTGCGATTCTGTATCGTTTCAACTTCGTTATGCAGGAAGTAAACCTGGCCGCCACGTTTTATTTCACGAAGCACGGCCTCACGAATAACGCCATCTCCTTCGCGACGAACGAAGGTCTTAATCGCCAGACGTTTCTGTGGGGCAGTGGCAATAATAGAAAACTCACGTAAACCTTCCATAGCCATGCCCAAGGTTCTTGGGATGGGTGTAGCGGTTAGCGTCAGAATATCGACTTCGGCGCGCAATGCCTTGAGAGCATCCTTTTGGCGTACTCCAAAGCGATGTTCCTCATCCACAATCACTAGGCCAAGATTGGCAAATTGCGTCTCCTTGGAAAGTAACTTATGTGTACCAATAATGATGTCCGCATCACCTTTGGCAATGGCCTCTAGGGCTGCATTAATTTCCTTGGTTGTTTTAAAGCGTGACAATTCCACAATGCGTACCGGCCAATCGGCAAAGCGATCTTTCCAGGTGGCCACATGTTGTTCGGCTAGTAGGGTGGTTGGCGCCAAAATGGCAACTTGTTTTCCGCCCATGACTGCAACAAAGCTTGCTCGGAGCGCTACTTCGGTTTTCCCAAAACCAACATCTCCACAGACCAAGCGATCCATTGGCGTACCGCTCGTCATATCGCCAATAACGGCTGCAATAGCATTGGCTTGGTCAGGAGTTTCCTCGAAGCCAAAGCTTTCTGCAAAAGCAGCATAGTCATGAGCTGAGAATTCAAAAGCATGACCCTTGCGTATTGCTCTGGCTGCATACAGACCCAATAGCTCGGCTGCGGTATCTCTAATTTGTTGGGCAGCCTTGCGTTTGGCCTTATCCCATTGGCCCGAGCCTAATTGATGCAGTGGTGCTGAATCAGGGTCAGATCCCGCATAACGCGTAACCATTTGCAGCTGCTGAACAGGAACATACAGTGTAGCTTCACCTGAGTATTGCAAATGCAAAAACTCTTCAAAAATTGGCGCCTCTTTAGGCGGAGCTAAATTCAGAAGCACTAATCCCTGGTAACGACCAATGCCATGTTCAGCATGAACTACGGGATCGCCGATCTTTAGCTCAGACAGATCCTTAAAGAGCATGTCAGGATCAGCATTCTCATTGCTTTTACCTTTACGCCTCTGTCGTGCTGTTGTAGTAAATAACTCTGCCTCGGTAATGACCATGAGATTTTCAGTTGGCCATGAGAATCCATTAAAAAGCGGTGCAGTTACCAGTCCAAATAATGATTTACCTTTAATAAAATCAGCAATGCTGTCGAAGCTCTCTGGCTTTAGCGGGTAGAGCGATTTACCGTCCAATCCAGCAACTGAATTACTCTCATCAAAAAGTTGTCGAATTGATTCTTTTCGACCTGCACTATCACTACAAACAAGTACGCGAACCTTTTCAGATGAAACAACTTTTCTAAGAAGATTTATCGGATCAGTATCGCGGCGATGCACGGAAATATCAGGTACCGCTAGAAATTGGCTTTTCTCAACACTATCTTTTTCAAGTGTTAGTCGTGCATACGATTTTGAGATAGTGAAAAATTCATCCACATCAAGAAATAATTCTTTTGGAGGAAGAATGGGGCGATCAAGATCGTGTTTAAGAAACTCATAACGAGAAAGCGTGTCCTTCCAAAACCCTTTGATGGTTTCTTCAACACCACCAATGCTGACAAGCCATACAGGATCACCTGAGCGCGGAAAGTAATCAAAAAGGTTGGATTTCTCTTCAAAGAAGAGGGGTAAGTAGGACTCAATGCCTGCACTAGGTATGCCTAGGTTGGCATCTTTGTAAATGGAGCAGCGACTCGGATCACCCTCAAATACTTCTCTCCAACGACCTCTAAAAGCGGTTCGTGAAGCATCATCAAATGGAAATTCATGGCCAGGAAGAAGGCGGACTTCCTTGACGGGGTAAAGGCTTCGTTGCGTATCCGGATCAAACGCCCGAATCTGTTCAATTTCATCACCAAAGAGATCTAATCTGTATGGCAGATTCGATCCCATTGGAAATAAATCAAACAAACCACCCCGAATACTATATTCACCTGGACGCATTACGGCGCTCACAGGATCATAGCCAGCTTGTTGCAGTTGCAGCTTTAGTGCAGCTTCATTGAGTTTGTCACCTTGCCGAAAGAAAAAAGTATGGCCAGATAAAAAGTTCGGCGGCCCCAATCTTTGCAAAGCAGTTGTCACTGGAACCAAAACAATGTCGCAACTACCATTCAGCAATTCATACAGAGTGGCGAGTCGTTCTGAAACCAAATCTTGATGCGGTGAAAAATGGTCATAGGGAAGAATTTCCCAATCAGGCAAAAGCCTGGTTATTAGCTGCGGAGCAAAAGCGGGAATTTCTTCTAGAAGCCTCTGGGCTTCCTGGGCTTGAGCGCAAAAAATGACCATCACTGAAAACTGATCGCGGTAGCGCAGGGCGGTTTGAGCGATTAAGGCAGCATCTGCCGAGCCTACCAGGCCCGAAAAGGTAAAGCGCTGCCCAGCCCGTGGAGCGGGTATGGGGGGTGCTGGATTTAATGCATCAGACATCTGCGCTCATTATAGAATCAGGTATGCACTCCGGAAATCATTCCATTAAGAAATGCCATGCCCTTTTACCAACAGCAGGGACTGGCTCGCGCCTAGGTGGTGAGTTGCCTAAGCAGTTTCAGCAGCTAGCCGGTAAACCCATGGTCTCTTATGCGCTAGAAGCCTTTAAGGGATCTCTGCTGATCCAGTCTATTTGGATTGGTGTCAGCCCTGGCTTTATCGAGAACCCCATCTTAGGAACTATCGCCAACACTGGGGCTGATATACATGTTGTAGCAACTGGTGGACCAACTCGACAAGAAACGGTCCGAAATACTCTAACTGCAATGCTAAAGGCAGGCATTCCTGAGGATGACTGGATACTGGTTCATGATGCAGCTAGACCAGGTATCACCCCGGCATTAATTGAGAAACTCATTCACTCAGTACAGGCATCTAATAGTGGTGGCATCCTAGCTGTTCCCTTGGCTGATACCTTAAAACAGGCTGATCTAGATTCAGTGATTGCTGGAAACATCCCACACTCAGAGAGAACTATTCCACGCGAGCATCTCTGGCAAGCGCAAACGCCACAGATGTTTGGATTAAAACAATTGCATGATGCCCTTCAGGATGCTATCCGCCTTGAAGCTGACGTTACTGATGAGGCTAGCGCAATCGAGTTAACTGGAGCTAAACCTTTATTGATTGAAGGTGCCGCTCGTAACTTTAAGGTTACCCATCCAGCCGATTGGGAGTTAATGCAATTGCTGTTAAGTTCCCGCGCCAAACAATGAGAAATCCAATATGACTCAAAGCAATCCCCATATTCCGCAATTTCGCATTGGTCAGGGTTACGATGTGCATGCATTAGTAGCAGACCGAAAGTTGATTCTGGGTGGAGTCCACGTGCCTTATGAAAAGGGTTTATTGGGTCACTCCGATGCTGATGCCTTATTGCATGCATTAACTGACGCTTTATTGGGAGCTGCGGGCTTAAATGATATTGGGCAGTTATTTCCGGATACTGATCCTCAATTTAAGGATATGGATAGTCGAATCTTGCTCAGAGCGGCCTTGCAAAAGATCCAGGCAGCGGCATTTCAGATTGGCAACGTAGATGCCACGATTATTTGCCAAAAGCCGAAATTGGCGGATTTTTTGCCAGAAATGGTCCGCAATATTGCTTCAGATTTGGCTGTGACCCCTAGTCACGTCAATCTTAAGGCTAAGACAAATGAATCCCTGGGCCATTTAGGTAGAGGCGAGGGCATTGCCGTCCACGCCGTTGCTTTGCTCTACAAGGCCTAAAAGATTCTTTAAAACCCTAGGCATTGTAGAATTACGGTCTTTAGAGTGAAGTCTAGGCTTGGCAGTTTGCGGATATCGCGAGGATGGCGAAATTGGTAGACGCACCAGGTTTAGGTCCTGACGCCAGAAATGGTGTGGGGGTTCGAGTCCCCCTCCTCGCACCACAAGATTGCTACTTGGCTTGGACTTCACATTTCCAGATTTCAATTAAGAGACGAGAATGGCTGTGCAGATAGAAAATTTAGGTTCACTAGACCGCAAAATGACTTTGGAATTCGCTCGTGCCGATTTGGCAAAAGCGCGGGAAGCCCGTTTAGCTAAAGTTGGTAAGACCATGAAAATGGCCGGCTTCCGCCCAGGCAAGGTACCAAAGAATCTCGTTGAAAAACAACATGGCATGCAAGTGGACTTCGAGCTCCAGTTTGATAAAGCTGCTGAACTCTTTTATGACCAAGCCCAAAAAGAAGGTGTTGCTTTAGCTGGTCAACCACGTCTTGAGCCAAAGAGTGAAATCGATGCCGACAAGATTGTTTTTGATGCCTTCTTTGAAGTGTTGCCAGAAGTAAAAATTGGTGACTTTAGTAAGGCGGAAGTTACCAAACACACAACCGATATTGGCGAAGCAGAAATTGACCGCGCCTTAGATGTGCTGCGTAAACAACAGGTTCATTACCACCCACGCGGTGAGGCTGGTGCTCATGGCGATGGCGGCTCTAATCTTGCAGCTCAAAATGGTGACCAAGTGGTGATTGATTTTGTTGGCAAGATTGATGGAGTTGAGTTTGCCGGTGGTAAAGCAGAAAACTTTGAATACGTTCTGGGTGAAGGGCGCATGCTGCCTGAGTTTGAAGCTGCAACATTGGGACTTAAAGCAGGTGAGAGCAAATCTTTCCCATTAAGTTTCCCTGCTGATTATCACGGTAAAGACGTTGCAGGCAAAACTGCTGAGTTCACTATTACTGTGAAATCAGTAAATTGGCCGCATCTACCCGCCGTTGATGATGCATTTGCATTGTCTTTAGGTGTTACTGAAGGCGGCGTTGCGAAAATGCGTGCTGAAGTAAAAGAGAATTTAGATCGCGAAGTAAAACGTCGTATTACTTCTTTGCTCAAGAATGAAGTGATGGACAAGCTCAATAGCTTGTGCGAACTTGATGTTCCCAAGTCTTTAGTCGCCTCCGAGCAAGAGCGCTTAGTTGAAGGCGCCCGTCAAGACTTAATGCAACGCGGCGTTCCAAATGCTAAAGATGCTCCAATCCCTGCTGAGATTTTTGCGGAGCAAGCTACCAAGCGTGTTCGTCTTGGTTTGATTTTGAGTGAGCTAGTTAAGAAGCAAAATCTGGCCGCTACTGCGGATCAAATTAAAGCCGAAATTGACGAGCAAGCTGCTACATACGAAGATCCAAAAGAAGTGGTGCGTTGGTTCTACAGCAATCCAAGTCGCTTGAAGGATATCGAAAATCTCGTGCTTGAAGATAATGTGATTAAGTATTTCACATCCCAAGCCAAGGTAATTGATAAAGCGGTTACCTTCGAAGAACTCAGCAAGCTAAACTAAGTCAACTACTAAGTCATCCATTTACCCACAAGAGGTTCCGTTATGATCTACAACCATTCTCAGTCTGAAAATCTAGAACCAAAAGGCTTGGGCTTGGTTCCAATGGTGATTGAAACCTCTGGTAGAGGCGAGCGTGCTTACGATATTTACTCTAGATTATTGCGTGAACGAGTAGTTTTTTTGGTTGGGGAGGTCAACGACCAAACTGCTAATTTGGTAATCGCGCAATTGCTGTTCCTTGAGAGTGAAAATCCAGATAAAGAAATTTCTCTGTATATCAACTCTCCAGGCGGCTCAGTTTCTGCGGGATTGGCTATCTACGACACAATGCAATTCATAAAGCCTCATGTCAGCACATTGTGCATGGGAATGGCTGCAAGTATGGGCGCATTTTTATTGTGTGCCGGTGAAAAAGGTAAGCGTTATGCTTTGCCAAACTCACGTGTCATGATTCACCAGCCATTAGGTGGTGCACGTGGTCAAGCATCTGACATTGAGATTCAAGCTCGTGAGATTTTGTATTTGCGTGAGCGCTTGAACAAAATTTTGGCTGACCGCACCGGTCAATCAATCGAAACGATTGCCAAGGATACTGATCGCGACAACTTTATGTCTGCAGAGCAAGCTCGTGACTATGGCTTGATCGACAAGGTTATCGAGAAACGTCCTTAAACCTTCATAAATATATACAGAGCCCATTTTGAGCGATACCAACACTACGAATTCAGCAGACAAAGTTCTGTATTGCTCTTTTTGCGGCAAGAGTCAGCATGAAGTAAAAAAACTGATTGCTGGTCCATCTGTTTTTATTTGCGATGAGTGCATTGATCTTTGCACAGATATCATTCAAGAAGAAATTGCCAAGCTTCCTAAGGAAGAGGGCGATGATTCTTTACCAACGCCACATCAAATTCGTGAAAACTTGGACCAATACGTTATTGGTCAAGATCATGCCAAAAAAACATTAGCAGTTGCCGTATACAACCACTACAAGCGCCTACAGTATTTACCTAAGCCTAAAAAAGAGAAACTGGATAAGGACGGCAAGCCAGTAGAGGGCACAGAAAAGAAAGAATCTAAGCTCCCCGCTAAAGCAATGGTTGATGGTGTAGAGCTTGCAAAGAGCAATATTTTGTTGATTGGTCCTACTGGCTCAGGTAAAACATTATTGGCCCAGACATTGGCTCGTATGTTGGATGTTCCATTTGTGATGGCTGATGCAACTACCTTAACTGAAGCAGGTTATGTCGGTGAAGACGTTGAAAACATCATCCAAAAATTATTGCAAGCTTGCGACTACAACGTAGAAAAAGCACAGCGCGGAATTGTCTATATTGATGAGATTGATAAGATTTCACGCAAGTCAGATAACCCGTCTATTACCCGTGATGTATCGGGTGAGGGTGTGCAGCAAGCGCTGTTAAAGCTGGTTGAAGGCACGATGGCTTCTGTGCCACCTCAAGGTGGACGCAAGCATCCTAATCAAGATTTCTTGCAAGTAGATACAACGAATATTTTGTTTATTTGTGGTGGTGCATTTGATGGACTTGAAAAAGTCATTCAGCAGCGTACTGCTAAAACAGGTATTGGATTCAATGCAACTGTTCCTGGTAAAGATGACCGCGGTGTAAGTGATCTCTTGATTGAAGTTGAGCCAGAAGATCTTATTAAGTTTGGCTTGATTCCAGAGTTGATTGGACGCTTGCCCGTTGTTGCGACTTTGGCTCAATTGGATGAAGAGGCTTTAATTCAGATTCTGACTGAACCTAAAAATGCCTTAGTTAAGCAATATCAGGCGCTTTTAACTATGGAGGGCTCTGACCTCGAAGTACGTCGCGAGGCTTTATCTGCCATTGCCAAGAAGGCAATCGCCCGCAAAACTGGTGCTCGTGGCCTGAGATCCATCCTTGAAGGTTCTTTGATGGATGTCATGTATGACCTGCCATCCCTGAAGAATGTCCAAAAAGTTGTTATAGACGAAAGTAGCATTGCTGATGGCGGAAAACCACTTTTAGTCTACAAACATGATGCTGATCAGGCGGATTTAAGCAAAAAAGCATAAATTCTTAGGGTTTTTGCTATTTTTGGGGCATTTTTGCCCCGTTTTTGTCTTTTTACCCCTTGTTTTTCTCTAAAGCCTACCCATATAGGTAGTATGCTACTCATGAATAATGTCTGTATTTAGTGGCTATGTATTTAAATGCTACTGAATAAGACTTTTGAGGTTTGATTACTTTGGAGGATTTGCCCCATGCCTGGCCACTTATTACTACCCTCTGAACCCATTCAACTACCTTTACTCCCTTTAAGGGATGTAGTTGTATTTCCTCATATGGTGATTCCACTATTCGTGGGTCGCCCCAAATCGATTAAAGCCCTCGAGGCTGCCATGGAAACTGGCAAAAATGTCCTATTAGTTGCTCAAAAGACGGCTGCTAAGGATGAGCCTGTTATTGAAGACCTTTATGAAGTGGGCTGTATCGCTAACATCCTGCAGATGCTTAAGCTGCCAGATGGCACTGTCAAGGTGCTGGTTGAAGGTGTGCAGCGTGCTGAAGTGAGTCAAATCGAAGATAGCCTTGGCTACTTCAATTGTGAAGCAACTCCAACAGCGATTAATGCAATTGATGCCCATGAAACGGAAGCATTGCGTCGCGCAATCATGGCGCAGTTTGATCAATACGTAAAACTCAATAAAAAAGTGCCGCAAGAAATTCTCTCTTCACTGGGCGGCATTGATGATCCAAGTCGATTGGCTGACACCATCTGCGCGCACTTGCCTGTAAAGCTTGAGCAAAAACAACGCTTACTGGAAATGACGGATGTTGTGCAGCGTTTAGAAAGCTTGCTTGCTGATCTTGAAAGTGAGATTGATATTCTGCAAGTAGAGAAGCGCATTCGTGGACGCGTGAAACGTCAGATGGAAAAGAGTCAACGCGAATACTACTTGAATGAGCAAGTAAAGGCAATTCAGAAAGAATTGGGTGAGGGTGAGGAGGGTGCTGATCTTGAGGAGCTCGAGAAGCGCATCAAGGCTGCACGCATGCCTAAGGAAGCGCTGAAGAAGGCGGAGTCAGAGCTTAAGAAGCTTAAGTTGATGTCGCCAATGTCGGCTGAAGCTACTGTCATTCGTAACTTTATTGATACGCTTGTGAATCTTCCTTGGAAGAAAAAGACCAAGATCAATAATGACCTCACCAATGCTGAAAAAGTATTGGATGAAGATCACTACGGTTTGGATAAAGTCAAAGAACGTATTTTGGAGTACCTCGCTGTTCAGCAACGTGTTGATCGCGTGAAAGCGCCAATCCTTTGTTTGGTTGGCCCTCCCGGTGTTGGTAAGACATCGCTAGGTCAATCTATTGCGCGCGCTACGAATAGAAAATTTGTGCGTATGGCTTTAGGTGGCGTTCGTGATGAATCTGAGATTCGCGGTCATCGTCGAACTTATATCGGCTCTATGCCTGGCAAAATTTTATCTAGCCTGACTAAGGTTGGTGTGCGAAATCCATTATTCCTATTGGATGAAGTGGACAAGATGGGCATGGATTTCCGCGGAGATCCTGCAAGTGCATTGCTTGAGGTTTTAGATCCAGAACAAAACCATACTTTCCAAGATCACTATGTAGAGGTTGATTTTGACCTATCCGATGTGATGTTCGTGGCAACCTCAAATTCTTTGAATATCCCAGGCCCACTATTGGATCGTCTTGAGATCATTCGTTTGGCTGGTTACACGGAAGATGAAAAAACTAGTATTGCCGTGAATTATTTGATTCCAAAGCAAATCAAAAACAACGGCTTGAAAAAAGACGAACTCAAGATTGAAGATAGTGCTGTACGCAACATGATTCGTTACTACACCCGCGAGGCAGGTGTCCGTTCTTTAGAGCGCGAAATCAGCAAGATCTGCCGCAAAGTGGTGAAGCTGTTGCTCTTAAAGAAAGAGGCTGCGCCTGTAGTTGTTAATGCAGATAACTTAGAGAAATTCCTCTCGGTGCGTATGTATGACTTTGGTTTGGCTGGTAAAGAAAATCAAGTGGGTCAGGTTACTGGCCTCGCGTGGACTGAAGTGGGCGGTGATTTGCTCACTATTGAAGCTGCTGTTATGCCTGGCAAGGGTGTCATTACACGTACTGGTTCTATTGGCGATGTGATGAAAGAGTCTGTTGAAGCGGCCCGTACCGTGGTTCGTTCAAGAGCAAAGCGTCTTGGTATTACTGATGAGGCTTTTGAGAAGAAGGATATTCATATTCACTTCCCCGATGGCGCAACTCCAAAGGATGGTCCTTCGGCAGGCATTGCGATCACAACTGCTTTGGTTTCTGTCTTTACTGGAATTCCAATTCGGTCAGACGTTGCTATGACTGGTGAAATCACATTGCGTGGCGAGGTGTTGCCGATTGGCGGATTAAAGGAAAAGCTCCTTGCCGCACATCGAGGTGGAATTAAGCTAGCTTTGATCCCGGAAGAAAACGTTAAGGATCTCATTGATATTCCAGATAACGTAAAGAATGCGATTGAGATTATTCCAGTACGCTGGATTGATAAGGTTTTGGAATTGGCGTTAGAGCGTATGCCTCAAGCATTGCCGGATCCTACGCCTGAAGAGCTTGCTAAAAAGGCTGCTGAAGCTAGCAAAGCAAGTGAAAAGGGTGCCTCCGCAGACGTGCTTAAGCACTGAAAATAGGGTGATTTTTCGCTAAATTCTCCTCTGTCAATGAGGTCGGTTTAGCGGAAAATCCACCCAAATTCCACGCTTAGGTTACAATCTCAGCTGTAATAATTTGGGGCGCTTAGCTCAGTTGGTAGAGCGTCTGCCTTACACGCAGAATGTCGGGAGTTCGAGCCTCTCAGCGCCCACCAAACTATTACCGCAATATTCTTTCTTAGCCTGCTCAGGCATTTCAATTCCAAGAAGCTCATCCTTCCTTCCCTTGGGACACTCCTAGTACACTCCTAGTATTCACATTTTTTACTAGCGACCTTTTTCATGTTTGATACCGTCCGTAAACACCAGAAAATTCTGCAACTGCTATTAATGCTTTTGATCGTTCCTTCATTTGCATTTTTTGGCATCTCAAGCTATTCGAGCTTTTTAGATAAAGAGACGGATCTTGTCAAAATCAATGGCAAACCGATTACCGCGCAAGAGGTGGACTCTGCTGCTAAACGCCAAGCGGAGCGTGTCGGTGGTAATGCGCAAATAGCGCAAAGCCTTCAATTTAGACAGGCAATCCTGAATGAGTTATTGCAGCAACGCATCCTTGGTTTTGCTGTTAGTGATTTACATTTGCAAGTTGGCAAAGAAGCGCTAGTGAAGAGTCTGCAAAATATTTCACAAATTCGTGCTTTATATAAGCAAGATGGAAGTTTTGATGACGCACGTTTTAAACAACTTTTGGCTAGCAATGGCTTAAACGAAGAGCAGTTTTATGCAAGCCAAGCTTTTGATCTCAAAATCAGTCAGCTTGTTAACTCAGTAGCCCGTACAGAAATCGGCAGCCCAAAATTATCTGAAATCGTTTCAACCTTATATGAGACTGAGCGTCAAGTTCAGGCCCTATCATTTGATGCGAAAGATTACTTATCTAAGGTAAACCCATCACAAGAAGAGCTTCAAGCTTTTTATAACGCAAACGCCAAACTCTTTGAAAGTCCAGAATACGTTGACGTTGAGTACATAGTTCTCAAGGCAGACCCAAGGGATGATGCTAAGGTATTTAGTGAAAAAGCCGATCAATTTGCAAATATGACCTATGACCAGTCGGATAGTCTTAAGCCGGCTGCTGATAAATTAAAACTTAGCGTGCAGACTCAAAAAGGTGTTACTCGCTCTGGTGCAACCGGTGTTGCAAAAGACCATCCGTTGGCCAATCCGAAGGTAGTGCAATCTTTATTTGGCGATGAAGCCGTTAAGAACAAACGCAATATTGAAGCCGTACAAACATCCCCGGGTATTTTTGTTTCTGCTCGAGTGGTGACTTTTCACCCAGCGCAAACTCTGCCTTATAAAGATGTTGCCTCAGAGGTTAAACGTCAGGTAAGTCAACGTATGGCTGAAAAGCTAGCTGTGTCTGCCGCAGCTGATCGTTTTGCTGCTTTGGAAAAAGATCCCAAAATCGCAGTAGGATTTGCTAGCCCAATTTGGGTGTCTCGTAACAAGCCAGGAAACTTAGTGGGTGGGGCGCTTGATGATGTGATGTCGGTTAATCCAGATAAATTCCCTGCGGTTGTTTCAGTTCAAAACCCAGGAGTCGGTACGATTTTGTATCGCGTTGATCAGGTACGTCAGCCTAGCGGTGTTGATGCCAAGGTGCACAAAGCACAAGCTCAGCAAATCCAAGCCTTAGCGGCCCAGTCTGAATTTGCGGGCTTTATGGCTTACTGGCGTGATGTCGCTGGAGTTAAAGTCATCAACCCCCTTAAGCCACCATCATCTGGCTCCGGTAGTTAACTAGAGTTATTTGCTCTTAAGTAGTGTTTGATATGGGGCCATTGCGCCCCATACGTTTTTAAAGAGAATGCTTTGTGCCTTCTCATTTGGATGCATACGATCTGCTTGAAATAAGTTGATATCAGCAGCTACACCCTTTAGAAAGAATGGAAGCAGTTCAACTTGTTCTTGACGAGCAAGTTTTGGATATAGCTCTTGAAATTGCTTGGTGTAATCCTGCCCATAATTGGGTGGAATTTGCATGCCAAATAATAGAACCTTTGCCCCTAAGACTTTGCTCAACTGAATCATCTTACGTAAATTTTTTTCCGACTCTTGTATTGAAAGTCCACGAAGAGCGTCATTTGCACCAAGTTCCAAAAGAACAATTCCAGGTTTCTTTTGCTCTAAGAGCTTTGGTAATCTAGCTAAGCCACCGGAACTTGTTTCCCCGCTAATGCTGGCATTAAAGACAGTCCAAGGGCTTGATTCTTTTTGGAGTTGGTCCTCAAGCATCCTTACCCAGCCGGCACCACGTGCCAATCCATATTCTGCAGAGAGGCTATCACCCATAACCAAAATAACAGGATTGGCCTGGGCTCGTGTGCCAAATGGAATAAGCAGGCAAAATAGCGTCAATGCCATTGATATGGTTATTGATTTTTTACCTAAGCCGTTCAACCAGTGCAATTGAATCATCTATGAGTATTCCGGAAAAAGTCCTCAGTGCGATACATCTAGGTAAACAAGTTTTATCTAGCGATGGATCATTAACTATTTTGCACGACATTAGCTTTGATGTCTGTGAGGGTGAGAGCGTTGCTATTACCGGAGCATCTGGATCTGGAAAAAGCACTTTACTTGGACTTTTGGCCGGACTCGATGCACCTACCAGTGGGCACGTTGAATTGGCCTCCCAAAATCTGAATCTATTGGATGAGGATGGCCGAGCCAAATTGCGGGGCCAAAAAGTGGGTTTTGTATTTCAATCTTTTCAGCTGCTTCCCCATCTCACTGCGCTAGAAAATGTCATGCTTCCAGCGGAACTAAATGGCCTAAAAATGGCCAAAGATAATGCCCTGGCTTGCCTTGAGCAAGTAGGTCTGAGTGAACGAGCCAATCATTTCCCCAAAACCCTCTCTGGTGGGGAGCAACAAAGGGTGGCTTTAGCCAGGGCCTTCATCATGAAGCCGGCCGTACTATTTGCGGATGAACCCACTGGCAGCCTTGACGAAGCAAGTGGAAACCGGGTTATTGAGCTCCTTTTTGAGCTAAATCGGGCTAATCATTCGACCCTGGTTTTGGTAACCCATGACCAAGCCTTGGCAGATCGATGTCAGCGGCAATTACACCTACAGGGCGGGAGATTGCTGTAGGCAAAACCTTATAATCTAGGGATGTCTTTTTTCCACTTTTTGCCCGGCGCCGATGCGCTTTCCCCCTTCCGCCAACAGCGTCTTTTAGCTACTTTGGCTGCCCAAGGGGTTGATCTTGAGTCTATTGAGGCTCAATACCTTCATTTGATTTGGTCCGAAAAAGAGCTTAGCTCTCAAAACCAAGAAATATTGGCCAGTCTTTTAACTTATGGCCAAGCTTTCAGCTCCAAAATAAATCCAGGTAAATCTTGGTTTGGAAAAGATAAAACAGAAGGTCAGGACGCTATTGTTATTCCCCGACTGGGAACAGTTTCTCCATGGGCAAGTAAAGCAACTGATATTGCCCGTCAATGCGGTTTAGATGTTTTACGACTTGAGCGCGGCGTTCAATTTGCTTGGAAGAGTAAAAAGACGCTCACTACAGAACAAAAGCAATTGGTTATCGCAGCAGTCCATGATCGAATGACTGAGACAGTAGTTGATTCAATTGATGCTGCAAATGCTTTATATCAAACACTAGACGATAGGCCGTTGGCGCGCATCCCAGTGATGACGGAAGGTAGATCTGCGCTGGACAAGGCTAATCAAGAATTGGGCCTTGCCTTATCTGATGATGAAGTGGCTTATCTAGCAGAAAGCTTTACACGCCTACAGCGCAATCCATCAGACGTAGAGCTGATTATGTTTGCCCAGGCTAATAGTGAACATTGCCGCCACAAGATTTTTAATTCAAGCTGGACTATTGATGGCGACGATCAAGAACGTTCATTGTTCGCCATGATTCGCAACACCCATCAATTGCAGCCAGCAGGCACGATTGTTGCGTACTCTGATAATTCTGCGGTAATGGTTGGATGGGAGGCTGAAACTTGGGTGCCTCAGGGCAATAATCATCGCTACGAAAAAGATACGCGCTTAGTCCACACCCTAATGAAGGTGGAAACGCATAACCATCCAACTGCGATTGCTCCATTTCCTGGTGCATCTACAGGCGCTGGCGGCGAGATTCGCGATGAAGGTGCAACTGGAGTTGGCGGTCGCCCTAAAGCGGGTCTTACGGGTTTCTCTGTTTCCAATCTCAATATTCCAGGAACCGATCTTCCTTGGGAGGCTGAGATATACGGCAAGCCTGAACGCATAGCTACACCATTGCAAATCATGATTGATGGCCCGCTGGGCGGCGCCGCTTTCAATAATGAATTCGGTAGACCAATTCTGGGTGGATATTTCCGCGTCTTTGAGCAAACCCTGGATGGAGTTCGTCGTGGTTATCACAAGCCCATCATGATCGCTGGCGGTATAGGTAGTATTGATTCGATCCACACTGAGAAAAAAGCAATTCAAGCAGGTCATCTATTAATTCAGCTAGGTGGCCCTGGCATGCGCATTGGTATGGGTGGTGCAACTGGTAGCTCTGTTGCAACCGGTACAAATACTGCTGATCTTGATTTTGATTCTGTGCAACGTGGCAACCCAGAAATGGAACGTCGTGCACAAGAAGTAATTAATGCCTGTCGTGCATTGGGTGAAAACAATCCAATTGTTTCTATTCATGATGTTGGTGCAGGTGGTTTATCAAATGCATTCCCTGAGCTAGCGGATGGCGCGGGCCTAGGTGCTGCCTTTAAACTTCGCAGCGTGCCACTCGAAGAAAGTGGAATGAGTCCTGCAGAGATTTGGTGTAATGAATCTCAAGAGCGTTATGTATTGGCAATCGACAAAAAAGATTTGGATCTCTTTAAGTCATTCTGTGAGCGTGAACGTTGTCCTTATGCCGTAGTAGGCGAAGCAACTGCAGAGCGTCAACTTCGATTGACTGATTCTAAGCAAGCTGCAACTACAGACGCAGCCCTGCCAATTGATATGCCAATGGAAGTATTGCTAGGCAAGCCTCCGAAGATGCATCGCAATGTCACCAGAGTGGCTCAAGAATTTAAAGAGCTTGATGTGACTGATGCCGAACTTGCGCAATCGATTGCTTGGGTTTTGCAACAACCAACTGTGGCAAGCAAATCATTCCTGATTACGATTGGCGACAGAACTGTTGGAGGGCTCAATGCTCGGGATCAGTTTGTTGGCCCATGGCAGGTCCCTGTAGCAGACTGTGCCGTCACGATGATGGATTACAAAGGTTATCGTGGTGAAGCCATGTCCATGGGTGAGAGAACCCCATTGGCAGTGATCGATGCGCCAGCGGCTGCACGTATGGCGGTAGGTGAGGCCATTACCAATCTATTGGCTGCTGATATTTTGAGTCTTGAGGCTGTAAAGCTTTCTGCAAACTGGATGGCGGCCTGTGGCGCCCCGGGTGAAGATGCGAAGTTGTATGACTCTGTAAAAGCGGTCGGCATGGAGTTATGTCCAGCACTTGGAATATCAATTCCAGTTGGAAAAGATTCATTGTCGATGTCTACTGCATGGCAAGATGGTTCTGAGGCCAAGAAAGTGGTTGCGCCAGTTTCATTAATCATTTCTGCTTTTGCAGCTGTGGAAGACGCCCGAAAAACACTAACGCCTCTTCTTCAGCTAAAAGATAAGAATGGATCGACACAAGAGACTGAACTGATCTTGATTGACTTGGGTCGCGGCAAAAATCGCATGGCTGGCAGCATCTTGGCTCAGGTGTTAGATCAGTCTGGCAAATCAGCGCCAGATCTGAATGATCCAGAAGACTTGAAAGCTTTGGCTGCTGCCATGATTGGGCTTCGTAAAGAAGATAAGTTATTGGCTTACCACGATCGCTCCGACGGAGGCTTACTAGCCTGCGTTTCTGAAATGGCCTTTGCGTCGCATTGCGGCATCTCCATAAATGTCGACATGATTGCTATGGATGCAGGACAAGAGCCCGATTATGGTGACGCTAAAAATTGGGCGCAGCAGATTTCTGGTCGACGTCATGAGCAAACCATGCGTGCTCTTTTCAATGAAGAGCTGGGCGCAGTGATTCAGGTTCGGAAGGCAGATCGCGATGCGGTATTTGCGGTGCTTAGAAAACTCAATTTAAGTGCCTGCAGTCATATTATTGGTAAGCCCAATACCAATGGCCGTATTGAGATCTGGCGTGATGCTAAGAATATTTTTGCAGAGCCGCGCGAAGTTCTGCAAAAAATGTGGACCAATACGAGTTATCAAATCGCACGCTTACGTGACAATCCCGATTGTGCTGATAGTGAATTTGCCCTCTTAGACAATATCTCCGATCCGGGTATGAGTCCGAAGCTCACATTTGATGCTGCAGAAGATATTGCTGCTCCATACATTGCTAAAAATGTACGACCTAAGGTTGCTATTTTGCGAGAGCAGGGAGTTAACTCCCATGTAGAAATGGCTTACTCAGTCAATTGGGCTGGCTTTGATAGTTATGACGTTCATATGTCTGATCTTCTCAGTGGCAAAGCCAAATTAGATGACTTCAGAGGTTTGATTGCCTGCGGCGGTTTTAGTTATGGTGATGTCTTAGGCGCCGGAGAAGGCTGGGCTAAAACCATTCTGTTTAATCAACAACTTCGCGATCAATTTTCTGCATTTTTTAACCGCCAAGATAGTTTTGCATTGGGTGTTTGTAACGGCTGTCAAATGATGAGCAATCTCTCCGGAATTATTCCCGGTGCAGAAGCTTGGCCTAAATTTACCCGTAACCAATCGGAGCAGTATGAAGCGCGTTTAGTCATGGCTGAAGTAATGGCTTCACCCTCCATCTTTACCCAAGGTATGGAATGCAGTCAGATACCGATTGCGATCGCGCACGGTGAAGGATATGCCAACTTTAGTCAACAAGGTAATTTGGAGCAGATTCAAAAGCAGGGCTTAGCTGCATTCCGCTTTGTAGATCATCAAGGGATTCCTACAGAAACCTATCCGATGAATCCCAATGGTTCTCCGGGTGGTTTAACTGGCGTTACTACACCAGATGGTCGCTTTATGGTGATGATGCCCCATCCAGAGCGGGTGTTTAGGGCGGCGCAGATGAGTTGGTGTCCACCAGAATGGCTAGATACCCCAGACGGCGCCAGCCCTTGGTTACGCTTATTCCGCAACGCACGACGTTGGGTTAATTAACATCATGCTGGATCAAGGGATGGAGCCAGTGACGTTTTCTGAGAGTGGGGGAGTGCGTTACCTTCATTTTGGAACGGAGTTAATTCAGGGCGCTATGCGTTTGCGTGACCCCGATGAGATCTATCTCGAGTACAACCAGCAGATGATGGTGTGGCTTCTTTTTCTGGAAACTAAACCTGGAATGAAGGTGGCTCAACTTGGTCTTGGTACGGGAGCATTAACGAAATTTCAGCATCGGTACTGCCCAGCAGTCAAGACCACGGTAGTGGAATTAAATCCTGCAGTGATTGTTTCGGCGAGAAGTATGTTCTTTACCCCGGATGATGATCGCAGGCTGGAGACTTTACAAACTGACGCTAAGCTTTTTGTGCAAAATAAAAAGTATGCCGAACAGTTTGATGCGGTACAGGTGGATTTATATGATGCCATTTGCGATGGCCCTGCAGCGAGCTCGTTGGATTTCTATAAGGGATGCTTCAGTATCCTCAAAGGACCAGGGGTGATGACGGTTAATTTGTTCTCACGCCATAAAAGCTTCAATCTGAATCTGACAAATATTTGCGAAGCATTTAACAATCGAGTGCTGCTATTTCCTGAATCCCATGATTGCAATGTAGTAGCCATCGCCTTTAAAGGGCCCATGCTCGATGTGGAATGGAGAGAGGTCTCTGCGCGTGCCAAGCTCATCATGGAAAAGACTGGATTACCCACGAATACGTGGACATCTAGATTAAACCGTGAAAATGCCCATCAAGAACTAAAACTCCATATATAGTCATAATGCACCATTATGGGGATAACCCTATTAGCTCAAGAGCCTATTTATTGGTACTAAAGCTTATAATGAACCCATGAAAAATGTGGATTTTGACTCAAGAACTCAAGACCCCATGAATGGTTTGCGCAATAAGGCCATTGCTTTACCAAGGTCTATCAAGCGTATCTCAGTATTAGGTCTAGACGCATTATTCTGCGTTTTATCCGTTTACCTCACTATTTCACTGAGATTTGAAGAGTTTCAAAGCTTAAGCCCTCTGGTACTAACGACCATGGCAATCTCCGTTGGGATAGCTCTCCCCATCTTTATTACGCACGGTTTGTATCGGGCTATTTTTCGGTATTCAGGCGGTATTGCTACTTGGACGATTATTAGGGCGGTTTTTATCTATGGCGTGGTCTTTTTTTCAGCCATCCTGTCGCTCCCCAATTTAGTCTCAATATATATTCCTCGTTCTGTAGGCCTCAGTCAGCCATTATTATTATTTATTCTGATTGGCGCTTCACGTGCCTTTGCAAATTATTGGCTTGGCGATGCTTATCGACAACTCCTTTCTCGCAAGAGAACTGCTTTCACTAGAGTGCTAATTTATGGAGCCGGTTCAGCAGGACGTCAACTAGCGCAGGATATACGGTCTAAAAGTAATCTCAAAGTGGTTGGATTCATAGACTCAGATGAGCATCGACGCGGCGTTGTGGGGTCGCAAATTGACGGTATTGAGATCCACTCTCTTGAAAATTTACGCCAATTAATTATTGCATTAAGGGCGGAGGAAATTTGGTTAGCCATTCCCTCCGTCAGCAAATCACGCCGCAGAGAAATTATTAATTCCTTACTAGGTTTTAATGTCGCCATACGAACATTGCCAACGATTGATGAGTTGGCCAGTGGTCAGGTCTCAATCTCTGATGTGCGTCAATTGGATATTGATGATTTGCTAAATAGGGAGGTGGTACCACCTCACCCTTTGTTGCTCTCATCGGGTATCCATGGGAAAGCTGTATTAATTACCGGAGCATCTGGTTCTATTGGTTCTGAGCTAGCTCGTCAGGCTTTGGCTGAGCTTCCTGCCACTCTCATTTTATTGGAACGCAATGAGTATGGTTTGTACTTTCTCCATCAAGAGTTGCTGAGCAAAAAGCTTGCTCTCGGAGATGCTGGAAGTGCTATTAATATCATTCCTATTTTAGGCTCCATTACAGACCGACAGATTTTGCTGGAACTTTTTAAGACCTACTCAATTGATATTGTTTATCATGCCGCTGCGTATAAACATGTACCTCTCGTTGAGCAAAATATGAAAGAGGGCATTCGAAACAATGTTTTTGGTACTTTAGCTCTAGTACAGCTTGCAGCCAAGTACAAGGTTCCGCGATTTATTTTGGTAAGTACCGATAAAGCAGTGCGACCCACCAACATCATGGGTGCAAGTAAACGTCTTTGCGAAATGATTCTTCAAGCCTTTGCGCAAGCGCAGACACAAAAGCAAACGCAGACAAAAACCATCTTTTCGATGGTGCGCTTTGGTAATGTTTTAGGCTCTTCTGGATCAGTAGTTCCGCTTTTTAGAAAGCAAATAATGGACGGTGGTCCGCTGACGGTCACTCATCCAAAGGTAACCCGTTATTTCATGAGTGTCACCGAAGCGGCGCAGTTGGTCATTCAGGCAGGCGCCATGGCCCAAGGTGGTGATGTCTATCTGCTGGATATGGGTAAACCGGTGAAGATTGTCGATTTAGCTAAGCGCATGGTGGAACTCTCCGGCTTGCAACTGAAATCTACAGATAAGCCATACGGGGATATAGAGATAATCTTTACAGGATTGCGCCCTGGTGAAAAGCTCTACGAAGAGCTCCTCATTGGCGATAATCCTAAATCCTCATCTCATCCTAGAATCTTTAAGGCTCATGATGACTTCTTGCCTTGGCAGGACCTAGAAGAGCAATTGGGTTTATTGCATAACTTACTAGATCAAGGCGATATTGTCGCGATTCGCCAACTTTTACATACTTTGGTCTCTGGCTACATCCCTGATCAGAAGATTGTGGACTGGAGCTATGAGTACTCGGGCGAGAGTGGGGGGGGGTAAATTGAACTAAAAACCCCTTATAATCAAGCGGTAAGCTATGGTTTAGGGTTTTTAGTATTCCTCTAGCGTAGGCATCGCTCCTACCTGGCCCCTTGATCTGAATTGAGTTTTGAAACCACTATTTAAATATTAGGTGCCTTTTTGCATATGTTTTTTCCCCAATCTTTAATGCGCTTGTTTTTTATTGCTTTAACCGTTTTAGGCTTAGGAGTGTCTGCCGCTAATGCCCAATCAGTTGATGCTTCCTCTGCCGTTCCTGCTGGAACTTCAGTTACCTTGCCGCCCGGCGTTCAACTCCCACCAGGAATTCAGATTCCTCCTGGCATTACCATTAATCAAAGCGGACAGAGCTCTGGTGGATTTAGGCCGGCTAGTCCCGGCATGACTGCATCGGGCTCAAGCAATCAAGGCACTCAAAATTCGTCAAATGCGGGCTCAAACTCTGGCAACGGCAACAATCAAAACAGCAATGCTCAAAGCAATAACCAAAATAGCAATCAGAATAACAATCAAAATAGTAATACCCAAAATTCAAATGGACTTACCAACCAGGCGACCTCGAATACGCCCACCCCAAATGCGTTTCAAAATTTCTTATTTCAAATTACTGGTAAATCAGTCCCTGTTTATGGCGCAGATTTATTTAGCCGCTCCAACCCCTTTGCAGCATTAGAGTCTGTTCCTGTACCCGCTAATTATGTTTTAGCTCCCGGAGACCAAATTAGCGTCAAGATCTACAGTCCTGCACTCGATATTGATCAGGGATATACGATTAATAAAGATGGCACCATCACGTTGCCAAAGATTGGGCCGGTTCCTTTGGCCGGCACTAAAGCTGGCGAGCTTGAGGCTACATTAAAAAATTATCTCGGTCGTATTTTGACTAACTTCAATGTGTATGCCACAGTAGGCCAGCTAAAGGGCATTGAAATCTATGTAGTGGGTCAAACTAGTACGCCGGGCAAATATATTGTTAGTAGTGTCAGCACTTTAATTAATGCTTTATTTGCTACTGGTGGACCAACATCTAACGGTAGCATGCGCAATATTCAGTTAGTGCGTCAGGGCAAAGTAGTTGGTGTGGTCGACCTTTATCAATTTCTACTTCATGGTGATAGTTCGCGAGACCTCGTTCTGCAGGCTGGAGATGTTATTAAAATTCCTCCGGTTGGCCCACAAGTGGCGCTGTTGGGATCTATCCCAAACCCGGCGATTTACGAGCTAAGCCCAGGTGAAACTAGCAACTCATTAGAGTCGGTAATTCGCTACGCTGGTAATACCTCAGTTTTCACTAGTCCGTTACAAGTATCTATTGAGCGTATTGATCCTGATAAGTTAAAGCCACTCTCTGCAATGGCAATATCTCTTAATAGAGAAGGCTTACAAACCAGATTAAAAGCAGGTGACATTGTTACTTTCTTGCCAATCAAGCCCGCATTTGAGAATGCCATTTCCTTAAGATTGTTGGGAGCCCCATCAGTACGTCTGCCGATTAAACCGGGTACTACGGTTCATGATTTGCTTCCTAATAAAGAGGCATTGCTGACTAATCTCTATTTCATGAGACGTTTTACCCCTCCAGCATCTGGCGCCGGAACAAGTGATGATCTGGCTCGCATCCGGGATAGCGCACGTTTAGATCAAATTAACTGGGACTTTGCGCTTTTAGAGCGTATTGATCAAAAGGATTTAAGCCCTCAAGTCATTAGCTTTAATCTTGCTGAGGCAATTAACCCGACCTCTCAAAATCAAAACGTGAGTTTGCAGCCTGGCGACATTATTACTATTTTCAGTCAAAAAGACATTCAAGTCTCAGCAGAAAAGCAGGTGAGAGTTGTAAGGGTGCAAGGTGAAGTAAAGGCTCCTGGTATCTATCAAATTAGAGGCGATGAGACTTTGCCGGATGTTATTGCCAAGGCTGGCGGAACCACTCGAAGCGCTTATGTTTATGGAACTATTCTCAGTAGAAATTCTGTAAGAGAGCAGCAGCAAAAGAATCTGGATAAAGTAATTCAGAATATGCAAAACCAGCTGCAGTACGCATCTCTTAACGCGATGTCCGCCACAACTACATCGCAGGATATAGCAACGCAACAGGCAATGGCTGCGATGAATCAACAAAATTTATCCCAAAAAATCGCCCAACTAAAGCAGATGAACCCTAATGGTCGCATTGCTTTGGAAATGAATCCTAAAGATCCAGAGTATCCAGAAATTGCCCTTGAGGATGGGGATGAGATATCTATCCCTCGTGAGCCTTCAAGCGTAGGTATTTATGGCGCTGTCTATAACGAATCCGCCATGCTCTACAAACCCGGTAAAGTGGTCTCCGATTACTTGGGGTCTGCTGGTCCAACCCCAACTGCTGAAACTGCGTGGACATTTGTGCTGACGGCTGACGGCTCAGTAAGGGCTCCAGACCTATCGGGTTGGTTTAATACCAATAGTGTTTCTGGCTACCCCCTCATGCCAGGTGATGCCATTGTTGTACCGGAAAGAATTGTTCGACAAACGGCGTGGAGTACGTTTACTCAAGGCCTCAAGGATTGGACTACCATTTTGTTTAATATTGGATTGGGTGCAGCGGCAATCAATGTCTTGAAATAAGACTAGAAAACTTGCGATCGAACATCATATGACACCTAATCAATCAGGCCAGCAAAACAGTCCCAACGAACCGTGGGATGATGAGGATGAAATCTCCCTCTTAGATCTTGCTTTAACGATTGCCCAAAACCTCAAGCTCTTGGTTTTTGGCTCTTTGGGTGCCGGCATTCTTGCCCTAGTGATTGCGGTCATTTGGCCGAACATCTATACAGGGAAGGCATCTATCTTGCCCCCTGATCAAAGTAATGCACTTTCTGCTGGGGGTCTTTTAGCAGGAGCATTGGGTGGTCTAGGTGGTGTAGCAGGTGATTTGGCGGGTCTCAAAGATCCCGGTCAAAGATATATTGCATATCTCAAAAGCGATGAGTTTCGCAACATCATCATTAAAAAATATGATCTACAAAAATATTACGATAAAGACACCCTTTTTTATACGCGCAAAAAACTAGACCGCAATGTCGACATCAGTTCAGATAAACAATCGGGCTTAATCACGATTGAAGTTGATGGCTATGATGCTAAATTTGCAGCTGAGCTTGCAAATGGCTTTGTCACAGAGCTTAGAATATTTACAGGTAAGCTCGATTTACAAGAGGCGCAAAATCGCAGAATCTTTTTGGAAGAGCAAATTAAGGATATCTCCAGCAGAACTTTCCAGGATCCCTATAGCCAGCAACAAATTATTAGTGGTTTGATCCAGCAGTTAGAGATGGCCAAAGTAGACGAGGGCAGAGTTGGCCCAACCTTTACCCAAATTGATTTTGCATCTACCCCTGAAATCAAATCTAAGCCCAAGCGCGCGCTCATTGCGATTTTGACCACGCTAGCTACCGGTTTTTTACTCCTCATTTTTGTCTTCGTGCGCCAAGCCCTAAGAAATGCTGAGGCTGATCCCGAAGCGAAAGACAAGATGGCGCAAATCAAATCTTTGTTTAAAGCCTTCTGGGGTACCGTCAAAAATTGGCGCAAGTGGCGCTTAAGATAGTAATGCGTAGTCAAAGCAAAATGCGAGAACGGGTATTAGCAAGCAACAATCTTTTGTTATTAAATGTTTAAAGTAGTTAAGCAAAGAACCTTACGTGAATCTGGATCAAAAAACCATTGCTGTCATTGGCCTAGGCTATGTAGGATTGCCCTTGGCTGTGGAGTTTGGTAAGCAATTTTCCGTGATTGGCTTTGACGTTAATAAGAGCCGTATTGAGGAGTTGCAATCAGGCGTTGATCGCACCTTAGAGGTAGCTCCAGCTGAGCTCTCCTTGGCAAGTAAATTGAATTACTCCAGTGATGCGAAAGATTTATCAGGGGCCCAGATTTTTATTGTGACGGTGCCCACCCCAATTGATGGTGCGAATCGTCCTGACTTAACGCCGCTTATTAAAGCAAGCCATACAGTGGGTAAGGCCTTGAAAAAGGGAGACATCGTCATTTATGAATCGACCGTCTACCCAGGTTGCACTGAAGAGGTTTGTGTTCCCGTTTTAGAGCAGGCATCAAACCTCCAATTCAATGTCGATTTTTTCTGTGGTTATAGCCCAGAGCGTATTAACCCAGGCGATAAGGTCAATACCTTAACCAAGATTAAAAAAATCACCAGTGGCTCAAACCCAGCGATTGCCAAAGAAGTTGATGATTTATATGCGAGCATCATCACGGCCGGCACTTACCCTGCTACGAGCATGAAGGTCGCTGAGGCGGCTAAGGTAATTGAAAATAGCCAGCGCGATTTAAACATTGCCTTTGTGAATGAGCTCTCGGTGATTTTTGAAAGATTAGACATTGATACGATCCAGGTCCTAGAGGCTGCCGGTAGTAAATGGAATTTTTTACCGTTTCGCCCAGGCATGGTAGGGGGGCATTGCATCGGAGTTGATCCTTATTACCTTACGCACAAAGCAGAAGAGGTGGGTTATCACCCGCAGGTGATTTTAGCGGGCCGACGAATTAATGACAATATGGGGCGCTACGCCGCGCGCAATGTCATTAAACGCATGGTCAAAAATGGCATCGATATTACTAAAGCGACCGTTGGAGTAATGGGGGTCACCTTTAAAGAAAATTGTCCCGATATTCGTAATAGCAAGGTCATTGATCTAATCGAAGAGTTACGTAGCTGGAATATTAATGTAGTCGTGACCGATCCCTGGGCCGATCCTATAGAAGTAGCCCGAGAGTACGGCTTTGATTTGCAAGTAATTGATGAAAATTACCCAGTAGATTCGCTGATTGTAGCCGTCGGTCACCAGGAGTTTCGCTCTCTTGATGGCAATACTTTAAAGAAATATTGTCGCTGGGATTTGCAACCGGTGTTTGGGGATCTGAAGGCGCTCTACGACGCTAAAGATTTGACTGATGCTGGCTTTACGGTATTTAGATTATGATGGCAACAAATATGAAGAAAAATTTTGCTCTGATTGGCGCTGCAGGCTACATTGCCCCAAGGCATCTGCGCGCCATTAAAGACGCGGACTCCAACCTAAGTGTGGCCTTCGATATCAACGATTCCGTGGGAATCATGGACAGCATCTTCCCTCAAAGTGAGTTTTTTACCGAGTTTGAGCGTTTTTATGATTTTGCGCATCAATTAAAGCGCGCTCCAGAATCTGCTCTAGATTATGTTTCAATCTGTACGCCCAATTATTTACATCATTCCCATATCACTGCAGGGCTAAGATTAGGGGCTGATGTGATTTGTGAAAAGCCACTAGTTCCTTCGCCTGAATTGCTGCATGATCTTTTATTGGTCGAAAACGAAACCGGTAAAAAAGTATTTACTATTTTGCAGCTTCGGCATCATGCGGCTATTTTGGCATTACGTGACAAAGTGGCTAAAGCGCCTAAAGATACCAAGTTCGATGTGGAGCTAACCTACATAACTTCTCGCGGTAAGTGGTATGCCGAGAGTTGGAAAGGTGATGATCGAAAATCCTTTGGTGTTGCAACAAACATTGGAGTGCACTTTTATGACATGCTCCATTTTATTTTCGGTAGTTTGCAAGAAAATAAAGTGCACTATGCGGGCCTCAATAAGGCGGCGGGATATCTTGAGTATGAGCATGCCAGGGTGCGCTGGTTTTTATCCATTGATGCGAATGATTTACCGGATGAAGTCAAAGGTAAAAAAACGACTTATCGTAATATTGATATTAGTGGCGAGCAGTTAGAGTTTTCCGAAGGCTTTACGGATTTACATACCGTAAGCTATCAAGAAATTTTGGCGGGTCGGGGTTATGGTCTAGAAGATGCAAGGCATGCGGTCGAAACAGTCAACGTGATTCGCACAGCTTCGCTCTCACCGATTGGAGTTGATGTACATCCCTTTGTAAAAAGGCTAGTGAAATAATGAACTACACCGTTCATGACACTGCCATCGTCGATCAAGGTGCTCAAATCGGTGAGGGAACCCGTGTTTGGCATTGGGCTCATATCTGCGCGGGTGCAAAGATTGGAGAGCATTGTTCCTTTGGGCAAAATGTCTTTGTGGGTAATGATGTGGTTATTGGCAATAACGTCAAAGTACAGAATAATGTGAGCGTCTATGATGCTGTCACTATTGAAGATGATGTCTTTTGTGGACCTAGCATGGTGTTTACCAATGTCTACAATCCCCGCAGCGCTGTCACGCGAAAAGATGAGTATCGCCACACTCTTGTAAAAAAAGGTGCAACGATCGGAGCGAATGCCACCATCGTTTGTGGAGTAACGATTGGGCAATATGCTTTTATTGCCGCAGGCGCCGTCATTAATAAAGATGTGAAGCCTTATGCCCTCATGGTAGGGGTACCAGCAAAGCAGATCGGCTGGATGAGTGAGTATGGTGAAAGATTGAATCTTCCTTTAATCGGAAATGCCCACTGCATTTGCACTGCTACTGGTGATAAATATGAGTTGCTAGATGGGGAGTTGACATGTCATCACCACTAATCCCCTTCATTGACCTCAAGGCGCAATATGAAGCGCTAAAACCCCAGATACAAGAACGTATTAATCGCGTTTTGGAGCATGGTCAGTACATCATGGGACCAGAAGTGCGCGAGCTAGAGGAAAGGCTTGAGCAATATACCGGCGCCAAGCATTGCATCACAGTTGCTAGTGGAACCGAGGCTCTGTTAATTAGTCTACTGGCTTTAGGAATTCAGCCTGGAGATGAGGTGATTACAACTCCCTTTACCTTCGCTGCAACTGCGGAGGTAATAGTGCTTCTGGGAGCAATACCAGTTTTTGTAGATATAGAGCCAGATACTTGCAATATCAATGCATCTCTGATTGAAGAAAAAATAACGGATAAAACAAAGGCGATTATGCCTGTGAGTCTGTTCGGGCAACCCTGCGATATGGATGAAATTAATACCATTGCAGCACGACATGGAAATATCCCAGTTATTGAGGATGGCGCTCAAAGTTTTGGATCAACTTATAAGGGAAAAAAAAGTGGGAATCTCTCTACAATAGGGTGCACCAGTTTTTTCCCAAGTAAACCATTGGGTTGTTATGGGGATGGGGGGGCAATTTTTACGAGTGATGATGCCATTGCGAAAGCCTGTCGTGAAATTAGAGTTCATGGACAAAGTGAGCGCTATGTTCATGCAAGGGTAGGGGTGGGTGGACGCATGGATACCTTGCAGTGCGCAATACTTTTGGCAAAATTAGAGAGATTTGAATATGAGATTGAGCAACGAATAAAGATTGGTAAAAAATATAATGAATTGTTTCTTGGGAAACTAAAAACTGTTAAACAGCAAGAAGATAGAACTAGTGTTTTTGCTCAATATTCGGTTTTTCTAGAAAATAGAAGCCAATTTCAAAGTGATCTGTTAAAAAAGAATATACCAACAGCCATTCACTATCCAACCCCCATACATTTACAGCCGGCTTATCGGGATTTATGCTGTCCTCAATGTTGTCCTGAAGCAGTTAATGTCTCAAAAAAGATTATTAGCATTCCAATGCATCCTGAGTTAAAAATCGACCAACAAAAATTAGTAGTTAATTTTTTATGCATTTAAATACCAAAAATTTTTTTTTAAAGTGTGTATTTATTCTTGCAAGGAATATTTTTTTTAATTTTGTCAAAGCGATTTACTTTATGTTGGGATGGTTGAAGGCATCCTTTCAGGGGGTAGAGCTTGGTTTTGGCGCAAGAATTAGCCCTTTTTCCGATGTTGGTAAATCTGCTTATTTAGGAGATGTAACTATATGTAAGGGGGTTTTTTTGGGCAAGGGAACATATATTAATTCTGGAATAATTTCTTCGGGAAAAATAGGAGACTATTGTTCTATAGCTTACGGAGTTCTAATTGGCCCCCCTGAACATAATCCTGACTCTTGGACAATGAGCCCTAATTATGCTGTTGCAAATGGATTTTCTTCGAAAATTACGGATCTTAATAAATCAGCCCCAATAATTGGAAATGATGTTTGGATTGGTGCTCATGCAATTATTCTAAGGGGTGTCAAAATTGGTAATGGTGCAGTAATAGCGGCTGGCGCAGTTGTTACCAGGGATATTCCTGAAAACCAGATATGGGGAGGCGTACCAGCCCGATTTATAAGAAATAGAAATATAAATAATAGACCTGACCTAAAGACCTAAACTGCATGAGATTTAGAAATCAAATAGCTCTTACCATGTTAATACAGGGGGTAGGCGCCTTGGCGATGCTAGCCGCTACTTTAATGATCGGGTTAAGTCTTGGACCAGCTCAGCAAGGTAAATTTTCACTTGTAAGGGCAGAGTTACAGTTTATCGGCGCTCTCTGTTTGTTTGGTTTACCGCAGGCTATCTTTTATTTTAGCGAATCCAATAGATTAGAGCGCAAAAAAGTTTACCTATTAGTTGGGGGCGTGGCAATAATTACTCTCATAGTTGCATTTTTTTATTCGTTGCTGACGTATGGTGAAGAGATTTCATATGCGATGATCTTTGCTCTTGCGGTATCAATTTCCAATATATATGGAGTGCTTCGTGGGGCGGTATTGGCACACTCTAGTACAAGGTATTTTAATCTAGTAAGTGCTGCACCACAAATCATTGTATTATTTTTTATAATTACCATTATTCCATATATCAATGAATTCCAGGATTGGCAGATAGCATTTATTTTTTTATCTTCGGCTGCCATCAGCGCTGTGTTTACGTTCATTGTGGTTAATAGGAGAGTAAATTTTCCGGTTTTTGGGATGTCGGTAGAAGTTAATGAAATAGTAAAATACGGTGCAGGCGCCTGGTTGACCGCAGTTCTTCTTGGGACCTCTAGTTTTTTTTGGCTAAAATACATAGAAAACTCATTAGGAATTACCGCTGTAGGTATTTTTACAATGGGTTTGATAGCAATAAATTTTATTCTCACACCACTTAATCTTGGTTTGCCGCTACTATTTAAGCGCTGGACCAATAATATTTCCAACAAAGACAGCCTTAAATCAACTCTGATATCAGGGGTTGCTGTTTTTATTGCGGTGGCGACGATTCTCCTTTTAACTAATTTCATGCCTAAATTGCCATTTTTGGTTGCTTATTCATCGCTCGAGCAGTTTAAATGGATTTTTGGCATGACTGCAGTTGCCGAAGTAATGCTCCGTTTAAGTGGTGTTGCGGGAAATGCTATGGGATTACCTGTGATACACACGCTTGCAGAGGCTACAAGAGCTTTATCTTTGGCGGTGTTTTTTTTGTGGGTTGATCAAATCACCTTGTTGCTAATTATCAAAGGATGGATGTTTGGCGCAATTATGGCGGTCGCTGCATCGATATTTTGTATGCTTTTTATTCGATCCAAGAAAAGCCTCATCTGAAATTTAATCATGATCGATATTTTGCTCTTGACTCAAAAAAATTGTGCCCAATGAAGCAAATGCGACTATCCATTTTTTTATATTTGCCGCTTGCTATCTCCATTCTTAGTCTTCATGAGTCTGGAATAATATCCATGTTTGGATATATAGCCCTATATTTTCTGGTAATTTTTGCTATCTTATTACAGTTTTACTCATTTAAAAATACTAAATTTTTATACCGATGCTACGGAATTAGTTATTTAATGATTTTCTTATATGCCTTATCCAATATTATTAGTGATCCAAATTTAGATAATTCATTGGGACTTGTGCAGCGATTACTACAATTAATTTCGGTAGTTAGTATTTTACATATTGGATATGTTTTTGGAAGTGGGCTAGATGGAGACTATGAAATAGTTGTCTACAGAAAAATATTTTTACTCACCATATTTTTTGTATCTGCTATATTTTTTTTAATTTCAATTTTTGGCTCAGATTTTAAAAACAAGAATCCTTATGGAGCATGGTTGGCAATAGCCGGTTTAATTTCTTTGGGTAACTTCAATAAAAAAAAATCCATTGGAGTATTTGCTATTATCCTTTTATTAATGCTGGTAAATTCTGGTTCTAGAACTGCGTTAATTTCATTCTCTGGCGGACTATTTGTCTACTATATTTGGCCATATTTATGCGCTAGAAGGAATTTATATTGGGCAGTACTTCTGAGTTCTTTTATCCTAAGCTATCTTATAATCAACTTTACGTTCACTAGTTTAGGCCAAATTTGGAATTTAAATCTAATATCCCAAGATTTATCGGGTAAAAATTTTAATTCTGGTAGGGATATTATCTGGCCCGTAGCATGGGAGTTAATTGTTGAAAAACCCTGGCTTGGGCGAGGTGGTGGAATTCAATTATCTCACTTAAGTGATTTTGATCTGTCCACTCATAACTTCTATCTCCAGATATTGTTGCAAGTAGGGTTTGTGGGGTTGACGTTTGTTGTTTTATTTTTTCTGTCGCTTTGGCAGAAATTTTGGGAAGCTCGATATAGCTCATACATTAGATCGGCTGCGAGTATTTTTTTTGCCATGCTCTTATCTCAAAATTTCGAAGTTTTTATTTTGCAAGGTAATATCGCGGTCAGTTGGCCGATGTGGATGTTTGTCGGGTTAGCTTTTGGGTCGTCAGCTAATAGTAAATACTTTATAGCTACTCGATAATTCAGTTTAGCGCCTTATTTTCAAACATTTAATTTGCATATATGTTATGTCTTATTATTTAGTGATAATTTTTATGGGCTTTTAATAGAATGAAAATTGTCTTACTTGCATCTGCTAACTCTATACATACCCAGCGTTGGGCAATTTCGCTTTTAGAGTTGGGCCACACGGTAACTCTGATTACTCAGCACGATTCATTCGACTGGAATTTTCCTCCTAACTTAAGGGTGATTAAACTTCGTTTTAGAGGGAGTTTGGGCTACTTCCTAAACTCATTTGCGCTTAGATATCATCTTGAGGTATTGCAACCCGATATATTAAATGCCCACTATGCTAGTGGATATGGCACGATGGCCTCCCTTGTTCGCTATTGCCCAACTTTAGTTTCTGTTTGGGGGGGGGATGTATTTGATTTTCCCTATCAATCAAAATTTAAAGGGGAATTAATTCGCTGGAACTTACGCCGTGCAAACGCGGTCGCATCTACAAGTAAGGTGATGGCCAATCAAGTTTCAAATCTTACTCCTGAGCTAACTTCAGCACATATAACCCCTTTTGGAGTCGACTGCACTAAATTCTCACCGCTTGATAATAGGAATAACCAGTTTATTACTGTTGGCATTGTAAAGACGCTAGAAAAAAAATATGGTCTTGATATTTTGATTAGAGCCTTCTCGCTGCTTTTGGGTGATGCTATGGTGGCTAAACTAGATCGCATCCAACGCCTAAGGTTAGTTATTGCTGGAAGCGGTAGCGAAAGAAAGGCGCTTGAGGCTCTGGTTATGGAGCTTGATCTGGTCAATCGAGTTGAATTTTTGGGGCATATTAAACATCAGTCTGTTCCAGAGATTCTCCAAACATTTGACGTCTTTGTTGCGCCAAGTCGGCTTGATAGCGAGAGTTTTGGCGTGGCCGTTATAGAGGCAAGTGCCAGCGGTTTACCGGTAATTGTTAGTAATGCTGGTGGTTTACCTGAAGTAGTAATTAATGGAGTTACTGGCCTAGTAGTACCAAGAAATAATCCAAAAGGACTAAGTGATGCTCTGCATTTATTGGTTTTAGACCCTACTCTGCGACTGAATATGGGCGAAAGGGGGCGAAAGCATGTCTTGAATTGCTATGAATGGAATCATTGCGTTGACAATATGGTCTCCGTCTATCATAAGGTTATAGGTAGCGCTAAGAGTAAATAAATTATGACACCAATCTACATTAATTTTTTATATAGCCACTTAGTTTCTCTCAGTGCCTTTGATCAATTAAGCATTTAGAAGGTTTAATACCATCATGTTTTTTACTGATTAAAGTTAAAATTTGATAAATTTTTATGAAAAAAATTGTAACTATATTGGGTGCTCGCCCACAATTTATTAAGGCAAGCGTCGTATCTTACGAGATAGCAGGGATCCCATCTCTTTGTGAGGTGGTTGTTCATACTGGCCAGCATTTTGATGAAAATATGTCGGATATATTTTTTTCCGAGCTTGGAATGAAGCCGCCAGATTATTTTCTTGATATACACGGTGGGACCCATGGAGTAATGACGGGTCGAATGCTTATTGAAATCGAACGGATACTTCTAATAGAAAAGCCAGATCTAGTTCTTGTTTATGGAGATACAAACTCAACTCTGGCTGGAGCGTTAACTGCAGCAAAACTTCACATACCTGTAGCTCATATTGAAGCTGGGCTAAGAAGTTTCAACATGAAAATGCCTGAGGAGATTAATCGCATTCTAACTGATCGTATTTCTAAATGGCTATTTTGTCCTAATTTTGTATCATCTGAGCATCTTCGCCGAGAGGGCTTTGACGAAGCCAAAATTATTCCAGTTGGTGATGTTATGTTTGACGTAGCACTTCACTTTGGCTCGCGCGTTTCTGAGCAGGGGGGGGCACTAAATAAGTTTGGCTTACTGCCTAAAAAATATATTTTGACAACTATACATAGGGCTGAAAATACTGATAACCATAAAAGATTATTGGTCATAGTTGATGCCCTATCTGAGATCTCTAAGTCAATTCCTGTTGTTTGGCCCATTCACCCCCGTACTAGGGCAATCCTAGATCAATTGGGTCTTATGGATCGAGTTGGAAAGAGTTTGATGCTAATCAATCCTGTCGGTTATTTGGATATGGTTCAGCTTGAAAAGTATGCTGCATTGGTTGCAACAGATTCTGGAGGGGTTCAAAAAGAGGCTTTCTTTTATCGGGTTCCATGTGTGACTTTGAGAGATGAAACGGAGTGGGTAGAGTTGGTTGAATCTGGCTGGAATTTACTTGCCCCACCATTGAACTGTAAAGAGATTGTAGATGCAATTCTTTTTTGTTTAGTTAGCCGAGGCAAAGAAATATCGCCTTATGGAAATGGAAAGGCTGCAAAGCTAATCGTGGATAAGCTAAATGGTGATCTATATAAATGAAGCACGTTTGGATTCTTAATCATTATGCGCAGCAACCATCATCAGCTGGCGGAACTCGACATTTTCACCTTGCCGAGCATTTAAAAGAGTATGGCTGGAGTGCAAGCATCATTGCTGCAAGCGTTGAGCATCAAACCGGGCTTCAAAGGTTGCGAAATGATGAAAATCATCGCATTGAGTTCTATAAGGGCGTACCTTTTTTATGGTTGAAAACACCAACTTATAGTGGAAATAAATTGTGGCGAACTTTAAATATCGCTACATATTTTCTTCAAGCCCTTAGGCCTAATATAACTAAACAGTTGACTTCCCCTGATGTCATTATTGGGTCAAGCGTACATCCCTTGGCAGCTTTAGCTGGAATGATTTTGGCTCGAAGGCACAGAGTACCATTCATTTTTGAGGTGCGCGATTTATGGCCGCAGACCCTAATTGATATGGGGCGACTCAAAGAATCATCCGCCTTAACTTGGGTTTTGCGCAAAATGGAGTTGCTACTTTATAAGCGAGCAGCGCGTGTGGTGGTTCTTTTGCCGCGCGCCTGGGAGTATATTGCCCCACTTGGCATTTCCAAGCGGAAGATAATTTGGGTGCCCAATGGGGTTGACCTTGCAATGTTTCCTCAGCCTGCCGATCCTTTATCTTCGGATGCCTTCTCCCTCATGTATTTTGGGTCACATGGTCAGGCTAATGGGCTGGATAACATCCTAAGGGCTATGAAGCTTGTACAAGAGTCGCCAGATGGTCATAGCATTTCCTTGCGTATGATTGGCGATGGCCCGCTTAAGCTCGCATTGATGGCCCTTTCCAATGAATTAAGCTTAAAGAATGTAATTTTTGAACCTCCAATATCCAAAAATCAGATACCGTCACTGGCTGCTGAGGCCCATGCCTTTATTTTTAACTTGATTGATGCGCCTGTATTTAAATACGGCATCAGTTCAAATAAGTTATTCGATTATATGGTTACCGAGCGCCCAATTATTTTTAGTTGTAACTCTACAAATAATCCTATTAGTGAAGCCCATGCAGGGCTCACAGTTTCGGCAGATAATCCAAAAGCTTTAGCACGGGCCATTCTAAAAATAGCTACTACCCCACTTGAGGAGCGTAAAAATATGGGTCGTTCCGGGCGCAACTATGTTGAGAAGAATCATGGATTCGCCCAGCTTTCTGAGAAATTGGCAGCAGTCTTAAATGAGGTTTTGGCTGAAAAGCATCGCAAATGATCTTGGACAACTTTACATGCAATTAATTGTGTCGTATTTCAATAATTGAACATTGCCATGAAGCGCCTATTTGATCTTCTCGTCACGACATTGAGCTTGTCATTGCTATTCTTGCCCTTGTTGATCCTAGGCTGCCTGATTGCGTATAAGCTGGGTAGACCGGTATTGTTCCGTCAATTGCGACCTGGTTTGCATGGGCGAATATTTATGCTGGTTAAATTCCGTACTATGACTGAAGCATACGGTCCTGATAAGCTGTTATTAGCCGATAGCAATCGCCTAACATCCTTTGGTCATTTTTTGCGTTCCACCAGCTTGGATGAGTTACCTGAACTTTGGAATGTACTTAAGGGTGAGATGAGTCTAGTTGGCCCACGCCCTCTATTGGTTGAATATCTTCCTCTATACAGCCCTCATCAGGCTCGCCGTCATGAGCTTCGTCCTGGAATTACTGGTTGGGCTCAAGTAAATGGGCGCAATACTTTGAGCTGGGAAGAAAAGTTTAATCTGGATGTTTGGTATATTGACAATCAATCGCTATGGTTAGATATTAAAATTCTCATTATGACAATAAAAAAAGTGATTCTTCGGGATGGCATCAGCGGTGCTGGTGAGGCTACCATGAGTAAATTTACTGGCAGTAAATCATGAAGAAGTTAGCCCTCTTAGGTGCTAGTGGTCATGGGAAGGTAGTGGCTGATATGGCTGAAGATCTGGGTTGGAAAGAAATCTATTTCTTTGATGATGCTTGGCCGAAAATTCGTGAAAACTCTCATTGGCAGGTTGCAGGTGATACTAGTGCATTACTTTCTAGAATTCACGAATTTGACGGAATTATCGTAACTATTGGAGATTGCTTTATTCGATGGTCAAAGCAACTGCAGCTCCAAAATTTAGACGCTACTCTTGTATCTCTGGTGCATCCCCAAGCAGTTGTCAGTAAGCATGCTGAGTTGGGCGTTGGCTCTGTAGTGATGGCCGGGGCTGTTATTAATGCTGAAGCTGCGGTAGGCGACGCTTGCATTATTAATACTGGATCTACAGTAGATCATGATTGCGTGCTGGGTAATGGCGTGCATGTTAGCCCAGGAGCCCATCTTTCTGGTGATGTTACGGTAGGAGGATGCTCGTGGATTGGCGTTGGTGCTTCTATTCGTCAAGGCATCACTATCGGCTCATCCGTGGTTATTGGGGTGGGTGCAGTGGTGGTTAAGGATCTCAGTAATAATTCAATTGCTTATGGGAATCCAGCTATTGCTCGCCCATTCAATCCTTCTCGCTCTTAGGAATACCCCTCGGTAATGTTAAATACCCCGTTCTCACCATGGCCAAGTTTTACTGAAGAAGAGGCCTTGGCTATTCAGAAGGTTCTTCTCTCAAATAAGGTGAACTACTGGACCGGAGATGAGTGCCGTCAGTTTGAAACTGAGTTTGCCGTATGGTCTGATACAAAATATGCCATTGCTTTGGCCAACGGAACTTTGGCACTCGAGTTGGCGCTTAAGGCCTTGGATATTGGTCCGGGCGATGAGGTTATTGTTTCTCCTAGGACATTTATTGCCTCTATTTCCTGCGTGGTTGCAGTGGGAGCAACCCCAGTCTTTGCTGATGTTGATCCCGAGAGTGGGAATATTACTGCTCAAACTATTGCTCGCGCCTTAACTAATAAGACTAAGGCTGTGATTTGTGTCCATCTGGCTGGCTGGCCTTGTGACATGGATCCCATTATGAATTTAGCAAAAACTCATAACCTAAAAGTCATTGAGGATTGTGCGCAAGCACATGGAGCTAGATATAAAGGTAGATCAGTTGGCTCTATTGGTGATATTGGTGCATGGTCATTTTGCCAAGACAAGATTATGACTACCGGTGGTGAAGGTGGCATGGTCACTACCAACGATGAGGCTGTATGGGCAAAGATGTGGTCCTATAAAGATCATGGAAAAAGTTACCAAGCCGTGTATCAAAAAAAACATCCACCTGGATTTCGGTGGCTGCATGAAAGTTTTGGTAGCAACTATCGGATGATTGAAATTCAGGGCGCCATCGGTAGAATTCAATTGAAGAAAATGGCTGAATGGACGAGATTGCGCAATGCTAATGCCAGATCTCTTCAATCTGTTGCACAAGAATTTTCGGGTAAGGATGGCCTTGTAAGGGTGCCAAAGTTTAAGTGTGGATCTTGTTCTGCCCCTATCTCTGAGCAATGTTCTCAAGGGTGTATGCATGCTCAATATAAAGTGTATTTTTATATTCAGCCTGAGAATTTAGCTGAAGGCTGGTGCAGGGATCGCATCATTGAAGAAATAAATCAACGTGGAATTCCTTGTTATCAAGGATCATGCTCGGAAGTATATTTAGAGAAGGCTTTTGATGGAACAGGACTTAGACCCGAAGAAAGCTTGCCTAATGCCAAGCAATTAGGCGATACCAGCATTATGTTTCTCGTGCATCCTACGCTGACTAATGAAGAAATTCAATTAACGCAAAAGGCTATGAGAGAAGTGTTTCTTCTGGCATCTAAAGCTCATGTTTAAAAAATAATGATGTTTATTAAGACTCTTTCATCATTAACTCTGATAAAAAAATAGTGCGCCAAGATTCTTTAAATGTTTTTGGCATTGGTAAACGCAATGCTCTCTTGGAGTTGCTTAAAGCTGAATGTAATGACGCGAATATTAGCTTGAATGGTTATGATGCTTCCCCCTATTGTCCGGCTGCCAATGCTGTTCAACCCAATTTTTTTGTTGTACCCCCAGCCAAATCATCAGAGTATCTAATGTCCGTAGAGAATCTTTTACAAGAGCACCAATCGATTGGACATTTTTCAATCATTGATCCAGAGATACCAGTGCTTGGCCAATTAGAGCGGAAGGGCGTCTTGAGCTCTCAACTTTTAAATTCCACCTATTCGACCGCAATCATTTGTGAAGATAAATTTTTGTTATTTAAGACTTTGAATGATTTCGGTATAGGTGTTATATCTACAAGCACTTCCCCGGAATTTAACTATCCTTATATTTTTAAGGATAGATTTGGCTCTGGTGCCAGTGGTTTTTCGGTAATTCATAGCGAGGATGTTGTACGCGTGGCTAAGGGGGGGGATCTGATATATCAGCCTTATTGCACCGGGGAGCATTATTGTGTTGATGCGTACTTTTCGATATGGACAGGCAAGCTGATTGATCTTTGCGCAAAAGAAGTGCTTTATAAAAGCAATGGGGAGTCCTATACATTGAGATCCCAATCTCCAGGGGAATTTATTAATCTCTTGAATCAGGTTGCTGCTGTTTTACCCTTACGCAGTATTGTGAATTTTGATGTTTATAGGCACGAAGATGGGTTGGTTGTAATGGATATTAATTGCAGGATCGGTGGAAATTACCCGGCATCACATCTGTTTGGCTGTAACTTATTAAAACCGATGATTACAGAGCTCATTTCCAAATCTCCTGTATTACCAAGCCATACAAGCTATCTAGAAAATAAAACAATTTCTAAGTACCTAGCATTCACATCGCTTTAGGCAGACTATGGCTTTATTAGGGTCTTTAGATCTAGCAATGCTTACTGCGTATGATCACCGAAATGACCACCCATTCCTGTTCAAAAAACCAGAAGTTGCGGTTCAAAATGACCATGAATTGCCGGGTTGAAATCAAGGGCTTAAGCAGACATTTGGGTTAAGTTGGAGAAAGGTGGAAATCATCTAGAAGCGGCCTTGTGTAAGCGCTGAAACATTCCTTCAGAAATTATTAGTGCTTTAGGGCAAAAATGCATATAGAATGTTTCATCCCTTGCC
Organism: Polynucleobacter sp. MG-28-Ekke-A2; assembly: GCF_035012985.1. Lineage (NCBI taxonomy): Bacteria > Pseudomonadati > Pseudomonadota > Betaproteobacteria > Burkholderiales > Burkholderiaceae > Polynucleobacter > Polynucleobacter sp. MG-28-Ekke-A2. Next base: position 114,205 of record NZ_JAYGQU010000003.1, read on the forward strand.
ATTAATTGAGATGATCATGGATCAACATTTGAAGCATTCCAGCGAAAGTCAATCTTTCCACCCACCCGAAAATCAAACAGCGGACACTAGAAGGGAGGCCTTGCGAAAAATTGCTAAGTACTCTGCTTATACTGCACCAGCTCTCCTTGCGGCCTTGAGTGGAAAAGTAAGCGCTGCCAGTTAATGTTGCACTGCCTTAACATTTCCTTTCAATCTTTTACTAAAGTATATCACATGAATAAAAAAATATCAGAAGAGCTATCGCCAATTCAAGTTAATCGCCAAGATGAAGATGACAAGCAATCAAATTCCGCAATGGGCCGTAGGAAAGCTTTGGCTAAAATTGGGAAATTTTCAGCCTATGCAGCACCAGCAACTATTGCGATCTTAAACAGCAAAGCTGCACACGCCAGCTAATTTTTGGCTCGTTGTTATAGTGGAGAGACTCTATGATTCAGCATCGCTTAGAGCATGGCTAATTGAAGATCACTTAATTACTGCCCAATTTCCAAAGCCTGAACTTCAAGTTTGGAATCCAACAGCCTCAGCCCTGTGGCTTTTATTGCTTGATGGGGGGTATAAGCTTGAAGATCTTGCAAGCCAAATAAGTAAATTGTTTGCAATTTCCTCACCTGCTATAGAAATACAAGTAAATGCCTGTCTTAGTGATTGGGTTCAACGAAATTGGGCTCAGTTAGATAATGAGGGGAGATATTCTATCTCCTCAAAAATTTCAGATTCCACCTCCCTGATTTGTTACGTAGACACCCCGGAAGATTCCGTAGTCATATTTGATAAAAATTACTTTCTAAATGATCATTCCTTTCGCCTTAGAGTTAGGGCGTTCGACAACTCTCGACATCATCCTTTTTTAACTCGCCTAACAGCGATTACGCAGGGATTTTTTGAGTCCTCTATTGATCATAAATCCCAATTAGATATAGTAATTGATTCTGAATGTATTTTTGTTGGTGAGAATTCTCAGGGATATAAAAAATATCAAGACTCGGCGGAAGCACTCAATAACTGTATCCAGTATTTTTTAAAAATTTCCGCAGGTGAAACTGCCCACTTCATTACATTTCATGCAGCTGCGCTTGGACGAGAAAATGGGCTGTTGTTTTCGGGGATTTCAGGTGCTGGCAAGAGCACTTTGTGTGCTCTACTTGCTCAAAAAGGTTGGCGCTATTATGGTGACGACCTAGTTGGCCTTTCAGTCAATTTTTAGGACGAAGGTCATTTGGTGCCTCTACCCTCCGGGGTTAGTATTAAGGCTGAAAACTGGGAATTAATATCGAATCACTACCCAATTCTTCAAAATCTTAAAACAGTCACTTACGGAGGGAAGGTTGCTCGTTATCTACCTTTACCCCACTCGTATCATGAGAGTAATAAAGCAATTCTTATTAAAGGAATTATTTTCCCAAGATATGAAAAAAATGCAAAAACTACCTGCTACCCGATCACAGCAGTTAATGCCTTAATTAAGTTAGTTGAGTCTGGAGTTTCACTGCATACTCAAATGAGTCTAGATGAGACAGAATGTTTCTTGCAATTTTTATGTAATACCCAGAGGTACTATATGGAGTATTCAGACATTGATGAGGTAAACGCGTGGCTCTCTACGTTAGTAGTAAATTAAAGCATTACCGATGGCTATGCAAGGTCATTAGCCCCGCCTATTTACAGGGGAAATCTAATCTTTCAATCCCGGTAGGTGATAAAGATTGGCGTGAAATTATTTACTTGGCAAGTTTCCATGGAGTGCTGCCCAGCCTCTTTATTGCACTGAGAAATAATCAACTTCTTGACAGTCTGCCTAAAGATTTATCAGAGGCCTTAGAGGGCTTTTATGAATTAAATTGTTTGTTTAATGTCCAGCTTAGAGATCAGATTATCAGCACTACTCGCCTTCTGAATGGATGTGGGATAGAACCTATTTGGCTAAAAGGAGCTATTCATCTATTGGCACCGAACTGGAGACAATCTTCCAGAACGATGGCAGATCTAGATCTTTGGATCCCTGAGCCAAAAGAGCAGTTACTAGCAATAGAAATTTTGACCAATGACGGTTACTTCATTCAGCCTGAGTCAGTAGGTAAAGATTACCGACTCTCTCAGCATTATGCCCCCATCATTAAATCTGGACAGCCTGCTAGATTAGAGATTCATCGCCATATTGTTACACCATTCTGCTGTGCCTTATTGAATGATGAAGATGCGCTAAAGAAGGTAGTAAGGGGAGATAAAGAGGGTTGTAGTTTTGGCATTCTTTCAACCGAAGATCAAATCATGCAGTCATATTTACAGTGTACAGAGCAAGGTGCTGACTGCTTTAACCCTCGAAACACTGTTGGATTAATGAAGATGGTAGACTTCCTTGAAAGGTTCTCATCCCCAGATCATTTAGAAAAATGGTTTTCTGAAAACCCCCAATTAAATGGCGAACCGTGGAGGCTTAAGGCGCGACAATTCCACAGTCATTTAAACTGCTATTTCTCTATTGATTACAATGGAAAAAAGAATAGCTCCTATATGAGACAAGTTGTATTTGCTCTTAATTTTCCCAGGTTGGATGGTATTTACTACATCATAAAACATGGTTCATTTCTTCTATGGCGCCGAAAATTAGGGGCACTTAATAATTGGCCAGGAAAGCTTTATCGGAAACTTGTTTTTTTGAAGAGCCTCTAGATTGTAATAAAATCAGAAGTTGGAAGCATATAGCGGCTTAAGTAAGAAGGTATTATTACTTGCTTTCAACAACGCTGATGCTTTTGAGCTGAAATAAGCTTTTAGATAAGCTACTCCATAATCATAAACTTAAGTCTTCTTTGTCGTCGTAAATGGTGGGGATACGACAGACATGACTGTGCTCCCATCGAAAAATGTAGATGGCACTTCCTCAACTATCGGGATCATTCTTGTCTATAATCATCATTTTTAAATACACCTTTTGGCTTACCTTTGCCATTCTGACGTATTTATTTTTAGTGCCTCAGCAATACCTTATTCCTGAAGTATTTGATTGGTGGGATAAGTTGCAACACTCCTTGGCTTTTGGGGTGCTAACAATCTTAGGGTTACTGGCCTACGCTAGAACTGGCTCAGAAGTCTTTCGAGTGATCATTGTGCTGTCGATCTATGGTGCACTGATTGAGGTACTACAAACTTTATCCGGCTGGCGCTACGGAGAGTTTCGGGACTGGGTAGCTGATGTGCTCGGAGTTGTCATCGCATGGGGTGTCTTTGCATTGATTCAAAATAACCAATACCTATCTCGGATTTTCAAAACTACCTAGTTTTACAAAATGGACTCATTCTCAATTGCGGGGTAAGTTTCGACAGATGTTGCTAGCTTATTAGGGTATAGCAGGTTGCTAATACCGTTTAGCGTCAATTAGCATGTATTCGTGTGCCCTAAATAAGGGTTCTATCGAGTTTGACTGCTCGGTGAGCTCGCCATTTGCTGATTTGGCTTAACTGATAGCGCTTGTAGCGGATTAATTGGGATGCCTTGATAGCGAATCTCATAATGCAGATGGGCACTTGTTGATCTGCCGGTATTGCCCACATTCGCAATGGTTTGACCACGCTTAACTGCTTCACCCTCGCGAACTGCAAAACTACTTACATGCGCATAGCGGGTGGTAAAGCCTGAAGCATGTTCAATATCAACGTACTGACCGTTATTACGATCAACATCAATCTTTGCTACGGTGCCATCTCCTGTTGCCATGATGGGTGTGCCATAGGCTGCCGAAAAATCAATACCTGCATGGTGAGTTAGAGTTCTGGTAAACGGGTCAATTCTGGTGCCGTAGTTACTGCTCATACCCGTATTCTTGCTAATGGGGGAGCCTGTCGGAAGTTGATGCAGTACTCGCAATTCACCCAGCCATTGCTTCTCTGCAATCTCGAGGCGCTCATTCATTGCGGTAGCCGCTTTTAGCAATTCTTTTGCATCAGGAGTTTTATTTTCTAAAGGTGCAAAAGCCATGCTATCGACTGGGATGATTTTTGTTTCTATAGGAGCGCTTCGATTGGAAGCTAGTTGGGCGGGCAGGGGGTTGGCCATAGAAGCAAATTGATTTTTAAGATTTTGCATTGCATCAATTTTTTGATGCATTTCTAGGAGTTGATTGCGCAGTGCGTTGGTATCGTTATCTGCCCATAAGGCGCTGGGTGAATAACCCGCCCACTGTGCGGTTGCTAATAAAGCAATAGTAAATACGCCGATGCCTGTAAACCCAATCAGCACCTGCATAGCACTTAAATGCGTATTGTGAAGACGAGTATGTAGCGTGTTCCAGCGTTGAACAATATGATCTTGAAGGGGCTTAATCTCTAACTTCATTAATGATCTATTTTAAGGCATTCCCTATTAATCTGGACCAGCGGATAGCGCTCTTGGATCCCTAGTGCGAGTCATGTCATAAAGGCGATATTTTCTAAATAACATGGCTCCGCCATCACGGATAAGGGGGGTAAAGAGTATATTGGCGCTGGAATCGCTATGTCTTGCAAAAAATGCATCAAATGGTACGGAGATATAAACTCCTTTGTCAAAGCTTCCTTCACCAAATTGAGAATAGTTCACATTGGTGCGTGTGGCATAGGCGCCAACTTTTACGCCATTTTGGAAGACTCTAGAAACATCTAGTGTTCCGCCCACATCACCAGCCAAATATTTACCATAGCTCATTTTTACTAGGATATCCTGCACGCCAGTATCCCAATATGCAGTTGCATGACCCGTTGTAACGGAATAGTTTTGCATTGAGGTCCAGACGTTAAATTGCCGTTGACGGACGCGATTGACATCAATACCAGCGGCAATTCTGCTGTCAGTAGGTCGCCACAAGTATTCACCGCCAGCACCAGCAAACATCATCTCCAAATAACCCGCGTAAGCACTAACAAAATGGTTATCGGCAAGCTTGCCGGTATTGGTAATTTGCAAGTTCGGCATCGTGGCAATAGATTGGGTCATGTATTGACGAATATCCGTGCGAACAGGCTGCAATCCTGTTGGCGGTGGATCGTAGTTGTACTTACCAAAGTTATCCACAATGCGAGTATTAATCGTCCCGCTTAACCAGGTATTTTCCCGGAACTTATACATTGCATCGCCTTTAACACCAAGAGAGAACAAGAAAGGGGAGTCCGGGCTTCCTACAACTTGCGCATAAGAAATGCCTAGATTAGTTTGCAAGGGGCTATGCTTTAACTCGTCAATCATTAGAGGCTCTGTACTGCCTATATTGGCTTGATTTGTGCCATCAGAACTTGGAGATCCAAGACTTAAAGAATTGGAACCTCTAAAGAATGGATTGCCACCATCAGCAGGAAGGGTGCCGGTATTTTCGGTAGTGATTGAGGGAGTTCTTTGTGAAGGTGGAAGAAGTTGTGTTTGGCTCAGCATCCATTGTTTGCGATCAATCTTAAACTCGGAAACAAGCATGCCCCAGTTATAGAACTGAACTTGGAAGGTATCGATATTGCTAGGCGCATCTCGGTGCAGTACGGCTACGCCTCGATTGATACGGCTGCGAAGAAACACACCGCTAGCATCTAATAAATGAATGGTCCACACATTATTGGTGCCTTGAAGCCCCTTTACCTGCCACTGAGTTTGCTGCTCAAAATCTACTAAGGTACTGTTATAAGCAGAGGTAATATTTTGTTTACCGAGCGTAGGATAGGGGTTGGTCTTTGTAGGCGAAGAGTTGCCAGCCTCTAGAAGATCGGTTTTCGGTTTTTGTTCATCAACTACGGCATTTGCTACGGCATTAGTCTTCTTTGTCTGGGCAATTACTGGCGCATTGTAATTTGAGCTTGTTGAAGCAGAAATGCTATTAACATTTGTTTTCGTATTTGAATTGGGTTTGGTGCTATCAATTAAGATTGCTGGATTGCTCAGAGTGTTAGGGTTGTAGCTGCCAACATTCTTCAGATCTACGGCTACTGGTTTTGCTTCAGCTAACTTTGGAGTATTTAGTAAATCCAAGCGCTCATGTAGGCTGATTGTGAACATGACTTGACTATTGCCCATCACGCCCAGAGTAAAATCCGCATTTTTTGTTTGGTAAGTGGCGCCGTAGTTAAAGACGGATTTATTGGGAAGCGTTTCTCCATAAGGAAGTTTCTGGTAATTATTGCCATCTACTTCCAGTTTGAGCACAAGGTTATCCCAAGGTGTGTGATATTGAACGCCACCAAACAATGCTGAGGTACCATGAAAAAACTGTCCGGTTGGAGTGCCGCCTTGATTGCTTGTTCCTGTACTTCTAGTAGCGAAATTTTGACCAAATGCCGTTACAAAGGGATTGGTAACATTATTTCGCGTGCCTAGCTGACCCCAGCCCATACCCGCACTAACGTCAAAGTTGTTTACCCGTTTATTAGCTACAACATATTCACCACTAAACAGTCCAGTACCAAGGGCATCACGCACGCCAACTGCAAGGCCGGGTAAATAATAATTTTCATTGAGCAGTTTTAGTTTTAGGCCAACGCTTTTGTCTTTATTGGTTTGCGAACCACCAGATGCACCATAGACAACATTATTCATATTGGTATAACGCATGATGAACTCCAGCTCATCAATTGGCGAAAAGAACAGGTTGATGTTTGTGTAGGGATTAAACCAACCTAAAGTTATCGCGCCGGTACCAGCGGGCGCTGTTCTAGCCGAAGGGGTTTGCATCAAACCAGTCTCACCCCAGATATTTGCGGAGATCGGAAGATCCCGTGAGACGCTATAAAGCACTTTAGGGTCATCGGATGGCAATGATCCTCTAGAGCTAGCCATGTTATCCAGACTGTCGCGTAATCCAGAAGCGCCTTGGACGGATAGCATGGTTACGAGAGCTTTTGAGAATTCCTCGCCTTTGGAGCCACTCCAATCTGACCACCTTGGTGGAGCCCAAATCCAAGAGCCTGGGGCAGGTAAAACTTGTTTGGAGCTATTCCATGCTGCCATAGAAGTTTTGTGTACAGAACCATCGGGTTCGACTATCCAGCCCCAATCGGGATCGCGTTCATTGGTATCGCCGCGTAATTTACACCCTTGGACATAAAAACGGGCCTCTATATTTGGGCGATAACGAATATTGCACAGAGAGCCATTGCTTCTAATGATAGTAATTGTTGTGGGGGTAGGTGGTACTGTAACTTGATCGCCCGCTTGAAGAATGGGATCTAGTTTTGGATTTACCTCTAAATACCGTGCATTCACATTGGGTAAAACAACTCTGCCAGTCACCTGCATGCTGTTGATGAACTTTATAAAAGCATTCTTGGATTTTTTCCCTTGAGCATTATCCGGAAAGTCTATTTTTTCAAGCGCATTTAATAAACTTTGCTTATCAATTTCTTGATTGGTAATTTCCTGTGGTGTTTGCCACGTTGTTCCAATTGGGTAGGGTGTTTCAGAAGTGTAGTTCTGGGACGATGTATTTTGTAATTTTTGTTCATTGAGTAACCATTGGCTCAAACGCTCTCCACCTGTAACGCTAGGTGCTTGTACTTGTGCTTGTGTCTGAATCTGCACGCTGGAATTAATTTGGGCAATAGCGGGAGCCACTAGAGATAGCAGAAGCAAGCTAAATAAATGGACTCTGATAACCATCTGTTTCATTTGGTGGGTTGGTTATCTTTAGATGGCGCTGGATAGGGCCATGTGAGCCATGAAACAAAAAAATCAGGAGTTAAATACTGCTTACCAAATACCGTTTCATTGGTTTTGATATTAATTGCATATATTGCACGTAGTGGTTTGATGCTGGGATTGAAATTATTGGGCGGAACTAATACAGTTTCCTGTATCCAGCGGATATTTTCATTGGCGATTGGGTCTTTTAGCTGTTTGGGAATATCGATTGGAATTTCAGTTAAGGCTTCCATGACTACAGTCTCACGTATGTTGACGTGATAACCTGGCATGACAGACCGTATGCGCATGTAACGCAGTTTGGCCGATTTTTGTTTCGCTTTATCACCCGCATCTATATTGAGTGCAAGCGCTGCTCGAAGCGGGGGCGCATCAAATAGCGACACTTCGGTCCAATTGACTTCTAGGCCTTCAGTATTTCCTAAGCGCCCATCTTTGATTTCAACTACTTCTTTAAAAGCCGAAAACCAAACATCATGTTTGGACTGTTTTTTTTGATCAACATACCCAAGGGCTAGTAAGGCTGGCTGACCATTAGCCTCTACTTTAAGATAGCGGTAATTTTGATTAAGCTTTGCTTCATCTATTACAGTATTTGGGCTAGTAATCCCCAATATAAAAGTATCGTATATGAGGTTTTGCTTATCGCCAGCGCATCCAATAGCCGACAATGTAAGTAGGATACAGGCAACTAAGCGCGAGATTAAAAACAAGATAGAAATGCCTGAGTTTGGATGGTTCGTACTAGACATTATTTATTACGACGTACAGACTTTAAAATACGGAATAAGGATTCAAAAAAATAAAAACCCCACTCAAAAGAGTGGGGTTTTTTGATTCAAAAAAATTATTTTTTAGTAGTGCCAGAGGTTCCGGAGGCGCCACTACCGCTACTACCACCTCCCGAAGCGGCAATCGCAATTCCAGCGCCAACTACCACCACCCCACCGACGATTGCTGCAGTACTGAGTCCACCAACAGCTGCAGCAGTTGCTCCGGCAGCGCCTGCTGCAGCAGAACCTGTGGCAGCAGCGGCAGGAGTTACTGTCGCGGTAACACCGCTTCCAGATAAAGCAGCTGCAGTTGGAGCAGCTTCAGCCTGAGCAAAAGCATTTTGAGCGGCCAATGGAGAAAAGGCGATAGCAAGACTTGTGGAAGAGGCTAAAAAGAGTTTAGAAATTTGCATCATTTTTCTCCAAAAAATATAGTGAAAGTACATTTACTTAATACGTTTCATTTTACTTAAAAATGAATGGGTTAGTGGGTATTCATACTAAAAATAGGATCTATTTCAGTGCATTGATAGGTTTTTAGTGGTTTTTCGGTGATAAAGCCCTTATTTGGCAAAGTTCTTACCATTTTTGGGCAAGAAAAAAGCGACCTTTCGATCGCCTTTTCATTTTCGACACCTCCTAGAAGATGCTGAAATTTACCTCGTAGAACGCTTAAATCGTGACAGTGTCCGCAACATCACTAAATGACTTGAGCTTGTCAAAACTCATGTATCTATAAACATCACCAGCCTTAGCATCGAGTGCCTTTACTTGCTCTAAATACTCAGCAGGAGTAGGTAGGCGACCTAAAAGGGCTGCTACAGAAGCCAATTCTGCTGATGCTAAATAGACGCGAGTATCAATACCCAAACGATTGGGGAAGTTTCTTGTGGAGGTGGATACAGCTGTAGAGCCCTTGCGGATCTGAGCCTGGTTACCCATGCAAAGTGAGCAGCCTGGGCTTTCCATACGCGCACCAGCAGCACCTAACATGCCGTAGTAGCCTTCCTCCATCAAAACCATTGCATCCATCTTTGTCGGAGGAGCAACCCATAAACGGGTTGGCATATCTTTTTTGCCTTGCAATACCTGACCAGCTGCACGGAAGTGGCCGATATTGGTCATGCATGAACCAATAAACACTTCATCAATCTTGTCACCAGCAACTTCAGATAAAACTTTCACATCATCTGGATCGTTAGGGCATGCAAGAATTGGTTCTTTGATTTCATCGATATTGATTTCGATAATTTCAGCATAGTCAGCATTTTCATCGGCCTTGAGAAGCTGAGGATTAGCAATCCAAGCTTCCATCGCTTTAATACGGCGACCAAGAGTGCGCTTATCTTCATAGCCATTAGCAATCATCCACTTCATCAAAGTGATGTTGGATTGCATGTACTCAATGATCGGCTCTTTGTTCAGGTGAACGGTACAACCGCCAGCAGAGCGCTCAGCAGAAGCGTCTGACAATTCAAATGCTTGTTCCACTTTGAGATCAGGCAAACCTTCGATTTCTAAAATGCGGCCAGAGAAGATATTCTTCTTGCCTTGCTTTTCAACTGTGAGCAAACCTTTTTTGATTGCATACAAAGGAATGGCATTTACCAAATCACGCAATGTAATGCCGGGCTGCATCTTGCCTTTAAAGCGTACCAATACAGACTCAGGCATATCCAGTGGCATAACGCCAGTAGCTGCCGCGAAAGCAACCAAGCCAGAACCAGCCGGGAAGGAAATGCCGATTGGGAAGCGGGTGTGACTATCGCCACCAGTACCGCAGGTATCTGGGAGGAGCAAACGGTTCAACCAGCTGTGGATCACGCCATCACCTGGACGCAAGGCAACACCACCACGATTCGTCATGAATGGTGGCAACTCATGTTGGGTACGAATATCAACAGGCTTAGGATAGGCAGAAGTGTGGCAGAAGGACTGCATCACAAGATCAGATGAGAAACCAAGGCAAGCTAAGTCTTTCAATTCATCACGAGTCATCGGACCTGTGGTGTCTTGTGAGCCTACAGTAGTCATGTGTGGCTCGCAGTAGGTGCCAGGGCGCACGCCTTGGCCTTCTGGTAGACCACATGCGCGACCAACCATTTTCTGTGCCAGGCTAAAGCCCTTTTTGCTATCCACAGGATTTACAGGTAAACGGAATTCTGTAGATGCTGGCAAACCAAGAGCTGCGCGAGCTTTAGCAGTTAAACCACGACCGATGATTAAAGGAATACGACCACCAGCACGAACTTCATCCAAAATCACAGGCGACTTCAATGAGAAGCTAGTAATTTCAGCACCATTTTTAAATACCTTGCCTTCGTATGGGCGAAGCTCAATCTCGTCACCCATATTCATTTGAGAAACATCTAATTCGATTGGCAATGCGCCTGAATCTTCCATCGTGTTGAAGAAGATTGGCGCAATATTTGTGCCTAAGCACACGCCACCAAAACGCTTATTAGGTACGAAAGGAATATCTTGACCTGTCCACCAGAGAACGGAGTTCGTAGCGGATTTACGTGAAGAGCCTGTACCAACTACGTCACCAACGTAAGCAATTTGATTGCCTTTTTTCTGTAGGGCGGCGATTTGCTTCATTGGGCCACGAACGCCAGTCTCATCGGGCTCAATGCCTGGACGTGGGTTCTTGAGCATGATCGTCGCATGCAATGGAATATCTGGGCGACTCCATGCATCTGGAGCAGGGGAGAGGTCATCAGTATTGGTTTCGCCTGTTACCTTGAAGACTGTAAGCTTCATGCTTTCTGGAACAGCAGGACGGCTAGTAAACCACTCGGCATTTGCCCAGCTTTGCATTACCGCTTTGGCATTCGCATTGCCTTTTTCAGCAAGTTCTTGAACGTCGTTGAAGTAATCAAACATCAAGAGTGTTTTCTTGAGCGCTTCAGCTGCTGCTGCACCGCACTCGGCGTCAGCCAATAACTCAACCAATGGCTTGATGTTGTAACCACCGAGCATTGTTCCCAATAGTTCTGTAGCACGAACGCGAGAGATTAATGGTGATTTATCCGTGCCTTTGGCGATGGCATCTAAAAACTCAGCTTTTACTTTAGCGGCTTCATCAACACCTGCAGGTACGCGGTTTGTAATTAACTCTACGAGCTCAGCTTCTTTGCCGGCTGGTGGGTTTTTTAACAATTTAACCAATTCAGCAGTTTGATCCTTGGTCAATGGGAGGGCGGGGATGCCAAGGGCTGCGCGTTCGGCAACTTGAGCGTTATAGGCTTTTAACATTGTGTTTCCTATGAGGTAAAAGTGGTCAATAGAAAGGCCAAAAGGGAATTTTCTCCCGATTCCCTAAATTATAGATGTTTATTTAAGTCTTATATAAGACTTTAAAGCTCAAATTTGACCCAAAAATTGGCAATTTATTAAAATATTAGGGTTTTTACGAAGATTTTTAAGGAATAGGGATCAATAGCTTGGCAAATTAAAGGACTTGCTCATCCTTCATTGCCCATACTAGCGCAACTACCCAACCTATAAGGGACCAACCCAGAAAGAGATTGAGGGCAAAAATAGCCCCTGAATTAGCCCTTTTCTTATTAAAAGCGATTGCGAAAGGTAGGAAATAAAAGAGGGAGAGTAGGGTAATGAGTACGGTGAATAAAAGGCGCATATAGGGTCAAAAGGTATGTTCAGTGGATATCCTTGTCATATTACTGAATTTGAAATTTCTAGCTCTAAGCCCTCTATCGTTATAATTACTTTTTCCAACAGAGCTTAAGCGATGACCAAATACGTTTTTGTCACTGGTGGTGTGGTTTCTTCTTTAGGGAAAGGAATCGCAGCTGCCTCGCTTGCCGCGATTCTCGAATCCCGCGGCCTGAAAGTCACCCTCCTAAAATTAGACCCTTATATCAACGTTGACCCGGGCACTATGAGTCCGCTTCAACACGGCGAAGTTTTCGTAACAGAAGATGGCGCTGAGACAGACTTGGATTTAGGTCACTATGAGCGCTTCGTTTCTGCGAAGATGCGCAAAAGTAATAACTTCACTACTGGCCAGATTTATGAATCTGTTATCAGCAAAGAACGCCGTGGTGAGTATCTTGGAAAAACCGTTCAGGTAATTCCGCACATTACGAATGAAATTCAAGCTTTCGTAGAGCGTGGCGCTAAAGCGAGTCACGATGGTAAAGCCGATGTCGCAATATGTGAAATTGGTGGCACGGTCGGCGACATCGAATCTCTCCCATTCTTAGAAGCCGCAAGACAGATGAGTTTGCGCTTGCCGGCACATGACTGCGCCTTTGTTCATTTGACTCTCGTGCCTTATATCAATAGCGCTGGCGAGTTAAAAACCAAACCAACTCAGCATTCAGTACAAAAGCTTCGCGAGATTGGCATCATGCCTACTGTATTGCTTTGCCGTGCTGATCGCCCAATTCCAGAAGACGAACGCGCCAAAATTTCTCTTTTTTCAAACGTTCGCGAAGAAGCGGTAATTTCTGTTTGGGATGTAGATACGATCTACAAAATTCCTGAAATGCTCCATGCTCAAGGCATGGATGATTTAATTTGCCGTCAATTAGATCTCAAAGCTAAGTCAGCCGATCTTTCTGTATGGGCCAATTTGGTTTACGAGCTAGCCAATCCAAAGCATGAAGTGACTATTGGTATGGTTGGTAAATATGTTGAATTAACTGAGTCCTACAAGTCACTGATTGAAGCCTTGCGTCACGCTGGCATTCATACACATACTCGTGTCAATATTAATTACATCGACTCTGAAGTGATCGAAAAAGATGGTGTTGATTGCTTGCATAAATTAGATGCGATTTTGGTTCCGGGTGGATTTGGTAAGCGCGGAACAGAAGGCAAGATTGCCGCTATTCGCTATGCCCGTGAAAACAATGTGCCGTATCTGGGTATTTGTTTGGGTATGCAATTGGCTGTTATTGAATTTGCGCGTCATGTTGCAAATCTCACGAAAGCAAATAGTACTGAATTTGATCCGCAGGGCGAACAGCCTGTTGTTGCATTAATTACTGAGTGGCTGGATAGAGAAGGTAACTTAGAGAAGCGCTCAAACGACTCTGATTTGGGTGGAACAATGCGTCTTGGCTCACAGCGTTGCCCAGTAAAGGCAGGTACCTTAGCCCATCGCATTTATGGATCTGAAGTAAACGAGCGTCATCGTCATCGCTATGAGGTAAACAATACATATGTGCCTCAGTTGGAGAAGTCTGGCTTGATTATTTCCGCCCGCACTCCAAATGAAGAGTTGCCAGAGATGATGGAATTGCCCGCATCGATGCACCCTTGGTTCTTTGGCGTGCAATTCCACCCTGAATTCACATCAACACCCCGTGATGGCCACCCTCTGTTCTCCGCATTTATTAGCGCTGCACTTGAGCATCAAAACGTCGCTGAAAAGCAAGCTGCATAAAGGAAGAATATGAGAGCATTTAAGCTATGTGGTTTCGATGTTGGTTTAGATCAGCGCTTCTTTTTGATTGCGGGTCCTTGCGTTATTGAATCTGAGCAATCTGCAATTGATATTGCGGGCCAGCTAAAAGAAATTACTGCTGCATTAAACATTCCGTTTATCTATAAGTCTTCATTCGATAAGGCGAACCGCTCCTCTGGAACCTCTTTTCGTGGTCTAGGAATGGAGAAGGGCCTAGAGATTTTGGCTAAAGTCAAAAAGCAAGTGAATGTTCCTGTGTTGACTGATGTTCATGACATCAGCGAAATTTCCGCTGTTGCTAGCGTTGTTGATGTACTGCAGACGCCAGCATTTTTATGTAGGCAAACCGATTTCATTCGTGCTTGCGCTCAAAGCGGCAAACCGGTGAACTTTAAAAAAGGCCAATTTCTGTCGCCGCATGAAATGCTGAACGTCATTGAAAAAGCACGTGTAGCAGCCGCAGAAATGAATCTTCCTGACCAATTTATGGTGTGTGAGCGCGGCGCTTCTTTTGGCTACAACAATCTTGTGTCCGATATGAGAAGCTTGGCAATTTTGCGTGAATCTAAAGCACCAGTGGTTTTTGATGCCACCCATTCAGTTCAGCTACCGGGCGGTCAGGGTAACTCTAGTGGTGGTCAGCGTGAATTTGTGTCCGTTTTAGCACGAGCTGCCGTGGCTGTTGGTATCAGCGGTCTTTTTATGGAAACCCATCCGGACCCGGCAAAAGCTTTATCTGATGGCCCTAATGCCGTGCCGCTGGATCGCATGAAAGAGTTGCTCGAGTCATTGGCGGCTATTGATAGCGTTGTTAAATCAACGGGATCATTTTTAGAAGATAGTTTTAAGTAACTTTAAGTAAATTAGTTTCACCCATTTCAAATTGTTTTAAGGAGAAGGTGCATGAGCGCCATTGTTGACATCATCGGTAGAGAAGTTCTGGATTCCCGCGGCAACCCAACGGTTGAGTGCGACGTTTTGCTTGAGTCAGGCGTTATGGGTCGTGCAGCAGTGCCATCTGGTGCCTCTACAGGATCTCGCGAAGCAATTGAATTACGAGATGGTGACAAAACGCGTTACCTTGGAAAAGGTGTTCTTAGAGCAGTTCAAAACATCAATATTGAAATTGCTGAATCAATTCTTGGGTTGGATGCAAGCGAGCAGGCTTTCTTGGATCGCACTCTGATTGAGTTAGATGGCACGCATAACAAAGCACGCTTAGGCGCAAATGCAACTTTGGCAGTATCCATGGCCGTTGCTAGAGCAGCAGCTGAAGAGGCAGGCTTGCCTTTGTATCGTTACTTTGGTGGTTCTGGCGGTATGCAGTTGCCTGTTCCAATGATGAATATTGTTAATGGTGGCGCACACGCCAATAACAGTTTGGATATTCAAGAATTCATGGTGATGCCTGTTGGTGCTGAAAACTTCCGTGACGCACTTCGTTGTGGTGCAGAGATCTTCCATGAGCTAAAAAAGATCTTGGGCGCTCAAGGTATGCCGACTACTGTTGGTGATGAGGGTGGTTTTGCACCAAACTTCAAGAGTAATCACGAATGCTTGCAGACCATCATGAAAGCAATTGAGGGTGCAGGCTATACGGCAGGCGAAGATGTTCTATTGGCCCTAGATTGCGCAGCTAGTGAGTTCTACAAAGATGGCAAATATCACTTGTCAGGCGAAGGTCTCCAATTAAGCTCAAGCGAGTTCTCTGATTACCTTGGTAACTTGACAGACCAGTTCCCAATCGTATCGATTGAAGATGGCATGCATGAAGGTGACTGGGATGGCTGGGCTGACATCACCAAAAAGCTTGGTAAGAAAATTCAATTGGTTGGCGATGATTTGTTTGTTACTAACACCCGCATCCTCCAAGAAGGAATAGACAAAGGCATTGCCAACTCTATTCTGATTAAGATTAATCAAATTGGCACATTGACAGAAACGTTTGCTGCTATTGAAATGGCTAAGCGCGCAAACTACACTGCAGTGATTTCCCATCGCTCTGGCGAGACTGAAGACAGCACCATTGCAGATATTGCTGTTGGTACCAACGCAGGTCAAATTAAAACTGGTTCTTTATCTCGCTCTGATCGGATTGCTAAATACAATCAGTTATTGCGTATTGAAGAAGATCTGGGCGATGTGGCAACTTACCCAGGTAAATCTGTTTTCTATAACCTCAAACGCTAATTCAGAGTACTTAATAGCTTATGCGGATCGTCATCTACTCTATGCTGGTATTGCTGATAGCAATCCAGTACCCACTTTGGCTGGGTAAGGGTGGATGGCTAAAGGTTTACGAGATGGAGCGACAGGTAGAGCTTCAAGACGCTAAAAATAGTCTCTTGGCTCTTCGTAATACAAAGCTATCCGGAGATGTTAAAGATTTAAAAGATGGTACTCGAGCAATTGAAGAGCGTGCCCGCGTTGAGCATGGCTTAATTAAAGAGGGTGAGTTTTTTGTGCAAATCTTGCCGGCGGATAAGACATCAACTTCCCAAGCCACAAAACAGTAACTTTTTAATGACCGCTGGATGGGGGTCTTGTGGCATCACTCAATAAATCTGTTTTAAATACCTGCAGGCAATCAACCGCATCAAAGCGGTATGGTTTTGCACAGAAATCACAGATGGTCTCCACGGCTCCCTGCTCCGCAAGAATGCTTTGAACCTCTTCTTCACCAAGCATTCTCAAAATATCCGCAACCTTAGCGCGAGAGCATCTACAGGCAAAACGAATGGGGCGAGCAGGGAAGCTGCGAACTCCATTCTCGGCGGACTCTTCCAAAAATAAACGCCTCAAAATAGTCTCTGGTGGAAGTGTTAATAATTCTTCATTAGTGATTGTTTCCCCAAGCGTTTGAATGCGCGACCAGCCTTCAGCAGCAACCTGTGGATCCAAATGGGCATGACCTCCTGAATTTGGTAGGCGCTGTAGCAATAAACCGCCGACATGGGTATCGCTGGAAGCAAGCCAAATGCGCGTGTCCAATTGTTCGGAGTTTTGCATATACAGGGCTATAGCCTCTGCAGCGCTGGTGACCGGCTTAATGACTGCGCCTTGATGATCTTGAAGCGCTACGATGCCTTGATAGGGCGCCTGTCCTGGTTCGCGGTCTGCTGGATCCAGGGTGATTACTAGTCTTCCGCTCCCACTCACATCCAGTAGATCGGCTAATGTTGCGTCGGGCATTATTTCAGAGGGGTCAACTGAGAGCTTTACTGTAGCCCTCATGGATAAATCAGACTTACATTCCACAACCAGCAGCTGAATAGGGCCATTGCTTTGCGCTTGAATTATGAGGGTCCCATCAAATTTAAGGCTAGCACTTAGAAGGGTGGCTGCACCAACAAAGTCACCCAGAATCCGACGGACGGCAGGGGGGTCATTACGACGCTCTAGCACGGCCTGCCAGGCGCTTCCAATCGAGACTATTTCCCCGCGAACTGGGGCGCCATCACACATAAAGACTAGTAATTCATTCATAGAGCAAAGTATCCACTTTTTTTCGGTTTTAGTCTCAGTAAGCGCGACCTGAGATAATGCGGTTTATGCATATCCGTACACGTTTCGCCCCAAGTCCCACGGGCTTTATTCATCTGGGAAATCTTCGCAGCGCTCTTTATCCGTGGGCTTTTGCGCGCCACAATAAGGGTGACTTCATTCTTCGTATTGAAGATACTGACCTTGAGCGCTCATCACAGGAAGCAGTTGACGTCATTATCGAAGGAATGGCGTGGCTTGGCCTCGATTTGGATGAAGGTCCAATCTATCAGATGCAGCGTATTGATCGATACCGTGAAGTAGTAAAACAAATGTTGGATTCTGGATTGGCCTATCCCTGCTACATGAGCGAAGAAGAGCTCAATAAACTCCGTGATCAGCAAATGGCAAGTAAAGAAAAGCCTCGCTATAACGGACTTTGGAGACCTGAGCCTGGCAAAACATTGCCGCCCGTTCCCGAAGGTGTAAGCCCAGTAATCCGCTTTAAGAATCCAATTGGCGGGTCAGTCATTTGGAATGACGCTGTCAAAGGTCAAATAGAAATTAGCAATGATGAGTTGGATGATTTGGTTATTGCTAGGCCAGACGGAACACCTACCTACAACTTTTGCGTGGTGATTGATGACATGGATATGAACATCACCCACGTCATTAGAGGTGATGACCACGTCAATAACACCCCAAGACAAATTAACATCATGAGGGCCCTTGGTGGATCCCCGCCTGTTTATGCCCATCTGCCAACCGTGCTTAATGACGCCGGTGAAAAAATGAGTAAGCGTAATGGCGCAATGAGTGTGAGAGATTATCAAAGAGCAGGTTACCTTCCTGATGCAATCCTGAATTACCTTGCAAGACTTGGCTGGTCTCATGGGGATGCCGAGGTATTTACAAAGGAACAGTTTGTAAATTGGTTTGATTTAGAAAGTTTAGGGCGCTCACCAGCGCAACATAATCCAGAAAAATTACTTTGGCTAAATCATCAATATATTCAGAATTCCGATCCAGTAAAACTAGCAGCTGCTACTAAGCCATTTGCACATGAGATAGGTATGGATACCGAAGCTGGCCCAGACTTTGTTCAGGTGGTTAGCCTATTAAAAGATCGAGCCAATACCCTGATTGAGATTGCCGAAGGTGCAAAGCTTTTTTATTTGCCGGCACCCAATTTAACTGCTGATCAAATTAAGGAAAATATTGCCGAAGCCGTTATGCCTGCCTTAAAAGATTTGGTTGAAGCTATTTCAACCGCTGAACCGACTAAAGAAGCTTATGCAGCTGTTTTTAAGCAAATATTGGCAAAGTACCAAATCAAAATGCCGGCACTAGCAATGCCCGTTAGATACGCATTATTTGCCACCACACAGACCCCAGCGATTGATTCTGTATTGGTTGTGTTGGGCAAGGAGGAGGCTGTCAAAAGGCTTTCTAAGGTGGTCCGATAGAGAATTTGCGCACCTGCACAAAAATAGGATAAAATCTTGGATTGTTTTGAGTGTCTTGTAGTTTTATCGCGGGATTTCGGGGGTATAGCTCAGCTGGGAGAGCGCTTGCATGGCATGCAAGAGGTCAGCGGTTCGATCCCGCTTATCTCCACCAAGCATTTAAAATAGTTTTATGTAGTAGTCCAGGTCCCCATCGTCTAGAGGCCTAGGACATCACCCTTTCACGGTGAGTACGGGGGTTCGAATCCCCCTGGGGACGCCAGATTCTTCTGGTAGAAGTAAAGTTGTATGATGTTGTGTTACGCGATGTATTTGGAGCGGTAGTTCAGTTGGTTAGAATATCGGCCTGTCACGCCGAGGGTCGCGGGTTCGAGTCCCGTCCGTTCCGCCAAGACAAATTAAAAGCCCCCTTAATCAGGGGGCTTTTTCTATTCGTAGCCAGCTCTTAATTTAAGAACTTTGCGATTTTCACTGGTTGCTGGATCGAAGTGATGTCGCTCGACGGCGCTAGTCTGGGCTACAAAGTTCAACACTTCGTTCAGAACAATTTCGCGCTCATTATCGATTGTAACAATATGGTAACTATTTCCCAGCCATATAACTCTACGTACCTCTGACTTACAGTGCTCAAGGATTTCTTCTGCCGACCATACAGAGCATGCATCGTCCTCTACGGACTGTATTATGAGTAATCTACATGTAAGACTTTGTAGGTTATTTTTGGCGCTAACCATGAGTCCCTTAGCCTCATGAAGATGGCGAGCCGAAATGGAGGCTGCACCGACCTCGGAGACTTTGGAGGTTTTGAATTTTTCGCTAATACGACGACGCAAATCAATATTCTTGACGCCAAAAGGCTCACGCTCCGAGTATTCCCAATTGCGCACGCCTAAAAAGTAAAAAAAATCGAGAATAGGTCTATAGAACGGCACAGACCAACCATCATATTTAAGTACTGGCGACATTAGCACTAGAGAAGAGATATCCGTTCTTTGCGTAGCCACTAGAGTTGCCAATGTAGCGCCCATGCTAATTCCTACCAAATTGACTGTTGAGTAGATTTCCTTCTGCGCGTCGATAATTTGATGCAGTTCCTGAACCCAGCTACTAAATTTGCTTGCGGGACTTCCAAACAGGAAGCCTGGAATCTCTGGAATCAAGACATCATGACTGGCGGCCTCAAGAAAGCGAGGTAGTTGTCCAAGTTCTAAGCCGCTGCCATTAAGGCCGGGAATAAGAATGGTGAGATCCTGCTTGGAGTGAGAAATAACTGGCTCTAACATCGAAATATGGGCTTATTCAAAGAGATGGGTTAGGATACACCGAAATAGGTAAATAAAGATGAGACATAACTTAAACGCAAAACGTTGGAACTCCAATAAGAGTCACGGTTATTCGGTGGCTACATTTGGTGTGTTACTAGCATTCTCCGTCCGCTATATTCTTCATCCTTTATTGGGCGCATCTCTACCATTATTTTTCTTTCAGCTCAACACTATTCTCGTTGCGTATTTCTTCGGCTTATTCCCAGCGCTTTTAACGCTTGCCCTAAGTGCGCCATTAATGATATTTTACTTTTTAGAGCCCTTTGGGGCGCTGTCAGTGGTTGATCAAAGAGATGTAACTCTAATGCTGGCATACCTCTCATACACCTTGCTAACAGGTTTTCTAGTAGAGCTTTTACGTCGTGAAAAATACAACGCCAATATGGCTTTTTTAGTCAGCGAAACAAGGCTGAAATTAATGGTTGAAGGCGATCAGAAAATGAGAAGCATTATGAGGAAGACTCTTTCCAAAAGATAATACTGAGTAATTCATTTAAACAGGTTTTATGACTTTGGTTTGAGCGAAAACCCGACCCTGCAATTCTTAAGGGCCGGGGATAGGGATTACTTCTTAGGTGTGCTAATTGATGCAGCCATTGCATCAAAGTAAATCACTTTAACTTGCTCACCCACGTTGACATCTGCCAACAGAGCAGGGTTCTTGACGGTAACGGTTGTGATCTTGCCGCTTGGGCCCTTAACGGAAACCAGTTTTTTCTCGCGATTTACTTCCACAATATCAGCGATGATGGTTGTTTTATTGGTGATCGTCTCAGATGGTTTTTCATTGGTCTTAGATTTGGTTGCCGTGTTGGTTTCAACTTTTGAGCGAACGCCATCACTTTTAGTCTTCATCAACTCAATAGCTACGGCGAGTTCGTAATTTACATTAACTCGATCACCTTTCTTAATCTGAGCAAAATTGGTGATGTCAGGACCAGCGACAAACTTAGATTCACCATCTTTATTTTTAAAGGTAATAGTGCGAGTCTTCTTGTCAATTTTGACCACTTCACCTTCATATAGCTGATAACGATTTTCTGTTACGGCAGCATCGATCACTGTTGGTTTGGCTGCAGGGGCAGATTGAGCATAAGAAGTGGAAGATCCAACAAAAAGGGTTGCAATAACCAAAGCAATCGGAGCATATTTAATATTCATTATTTTTCCTCATTTATAAAAGGTACTAAATTCAATCTTAGCCTATTTTTAGAGCTATATCGGCCCATAAAGTTAGATATTCGTTGACAAGGCTTAAATAGTCATCTTTTGTTAATATCTCCCATCACATTGCTTTGCCTGATTTTTTAAACAAGGAATATAAATGCCACAGTTTGCCGCGAATCTCACCATGCTTTTTAATGAAGTGCCATTTATGGAGCGTTTTGAAAAAGCGGCGAAGTCTGGATTTCAGGCCGTTGAATTTCTCTTTCCTTATTCTTTCTCTGCTGAAGATATCAAGCAAAATCTGGAGCAAAATAAACTCAAA
Organism: Polynucleobacter sp. MG-28-Ekke-A2; assembly: GCF_035012985.1. Classification (NCBI taxonomy): domain Bacteria; kingdom Pseudomonadati; phylum Pseudomonadota; class Betaproteobacteria; order Burkholderiales; family Burkholderiaceae; genus Polynucleobacter; species Polynucleobacter sp. MG-28-Ekke-A2. The sequence continues at coordinate 135,853 of NZ_JAYGQU010000003.1, forward strand.
TTAGTTCTCCATAATTTACCTGCAGGTGATTGGGAAGCTGGAGAGCGTGGCATTGCCTGTTTGCCAGATCGTGTTGCAGAATTTCAGGAGGGCGTTGCTAAAGCTATTAAGTATGCAAAAGCGCTTGATGTTAAGCAGTTAAATTGTTTAGCTGGAAAAATTCCCGACGGTGCTGACATAGAGTTATTGCATAAAACATTTATTTCAAACTTACGTTATGCAGCCGATGCTTTAAAAGAAGTCAATATTAAACTTCTCATTGAACCAATCAATACATTCGATATTCCAGGCTTTTATTTATCTAGAACGCAGCAGACCTTAAATATCCTGAATGAAGTGGGCTCAGATAATTTATTTATTCAGTATGACATCTACCATGCCCAGCGCATGGAGGGTGAGCTCTGCAAAACTATAGAAACCAATCTTTCAAAAATTGTACACATTCAATTGGCGGATAACCCCGGTAGAAATGAGCCAGGTACTGGAGAAATTAATTATCCGCATCTATTTGAGTTCATCGATAGCATTGGGTATCAAGGCTGGATTGGTTGCGAATACAAACCAGCATCCAATACTGAAGCAGGATTAGGCTGGATTAAAAATCTAAATAAATAACAATACGGAGACATCATGAGTAAGCAATTAAAGCTAGGATTTGTTGGTTTAGGAATAATGGGTGCGCCCATGGCAGGCCATTTAGTTAATGCAGGGCACGAAGTGTTTATCAACACTCGCAGCAAAGTTCCGGAAGGACTAGCGTCTTCATCTGCAGTGCAATGCTCTTCACCTCAAGAAGTTGCTAGCAAAGCCGACATTATTTTTACTATGGTCCCAGACACTCCTGATGTTGAGAAGGTGCTATTTGGTGACAAAGGAATAGCATCTGGCCTTACCAAAGGGAAGATTGTTGTTGATATGAGTTCCATATCTCCAATTTCCACCAAAGAGTTTGCTAAGAAAATAAATACATTAGGCTGTGATTACTTAGACGCTCCAGTTTCTGGCGGTGAGCTCGGTGCAAAAAATGCGACTCTTTCAATCATGGTTGGCGGAGATGAGGGTGTCTTTGAGAAGGTGAAGCCTGTATTTGAGTTAATGGGCAAAAATATTAATCTCGTAGGTGGAAATGGAGATGGTCAAACTGCTAAGGTGGCCAATCAAATTATTGTTGCTCTGAATATTGAGGCTGTAGCAGAAGCGCTCTTGTTTGCTTCTAAGGCTGGTGCAGATCCTGCGAAGGTGCGTCAGGCTTTAATGGGTGGTTTTGCTAGCTCCAAGATCCTAGAGGTGCATGGAGAAAGAATGGTTAAGCGCACTTTTGATCCTGGTTTCAGAATTGAATTGCATCAAAAAGATTTGAACCTTGCCCTCAATAGCGCCAGAGCTCTGGGTGTTTCATTACCCAATACGGCTACGGCACAGGAATTATTTAATTCATGTGCAGCTCATGGCGGTAAAGCCTGGGATCACTCAGCAATGGTGCGCGCTTTAGAGAAACTTGCAAACTTTGAAATTGGACAAAAAGCATAAGCCAATCCTATGTCTTCAACTTTAGTAGTTTATTTGCATGGTTTTCGCTCCTCCCCAAGATCGAGTAAAGCGGTCTTGACGGGGGATGCAGTAAAAGCCTTATCCACATTAGAGAATCAAATTGAGTGGTATTGCCCTCAGTTGTTAGCTTCACCAAAGGCCAGCATGGATATGGTGATACGGCATATTGAAGCATCAACACATGATCGCTTAGTAGTTATCGGCTCTTCTTTGGGTGGCTACTACACCAACTACTTGGCCGAAAAGTTTGGCTGCAAAGCCGTAGCTCTTAACCCAGCAGTTAGAGCGCCAAAAGAGTTGGCGCCGCATGTTGGAATGCTGACCTCATACGATACTAACGAACCCTACGATTTCCGCCCAGAATACATTGATGAACTAAAGGCGCTACAGGTTGAATCTATTAGCAACCCGTCGCGTTACTTTCTGATCGCCGCAAAAGGTGACGAGCTCCTGGATTGGCAGGAAATGGTTGATTTCTACAGGGGTTCAGAGCAGCTGGTGCTTGATGGGGGTGACCATGGCATTTCAGATTATCCCGACCACTTGCTCAAAGTCTTAAATTTCATTGCTTCATGATGGATTGATTGCTGCTCGCTTCTTCTGTAAGATGATCTAAACAGCTGCTGCTCATTTGCGCTGTCTAGAAAGGAGAGTTTGTGCTGAGCATCTTGAAATTAGACGCAGGTGGAATTCCCCAGGGCTGGGTTAATGCAGAAGAAGCCACGAAACAATATGCCGATAGTAGCGTTTTGTGGACTTTAGGCGACCCCATTTTTCAAATGCGCGGTGGCATTTCGAGATCTACTGGCAAGCAATCCATTATCGAGTTGCACTCCATCATTGCCGTAAAGGGAAGTGCCAAGATCAATCTTTTTGATGTGTTTCCCGTAATTACAAAACATAAACTGTTTAAGCGTGATCGTGGGCTATGCGCCTATTGTGGCGATGCTGTACACGAAAACCAAGCGGAAGCCGAGCACATTATTCCCAATAGTCGCGGTGGTAAATACAGTTGGATGAATTTAGTAATTTCCTGCAGGCCTTGCAATCAACGCAAAGGCAATCGCACTCCAGAGCAGGCCGGCATGGCTTTGTTATATACACCGTATTTACCTAGTCTTTATGAAGATATGATCCTGAAGGGACGCAATATCTTGGCGGACCAAATGGACTTCCTTGCGGCTAATCTTCCTAAAAATAGCCGACTCTTAGAGAGTCTGCTCTGAGCCCAAGAATAGGGCGGTGTAATTTTTTTCATCTTCCCAAGATACATTCTTTCAGAATCATTCTTGCAGCTTTGCTGCTATCGGTATTAGGACATCTCATTCTTTTTTTTGGGCTACCTTTCATCTCTTTTTCTGAACCCGCACCAATCGCAGATGACTTAATCATTAGGACCGAACTAAAAGTAGAACCTCCCAAGAAAATCCATATTACAAAAGCGGTAAAGAAAACCCCAAAGGCAAGTACTGCAACTAATACGATTGAAGGACTAAGTTCAACCACTCAGCAGGGTGGTGATTCCAATCAAGCAGGCGTAGCTTTTAAATTACCCGAGTCAGGCATCATTTATTACGACTCTTACGTGGATGGTCAAAAGTATCAAACCGGTGAGATCGAATGGAGGGTTGATGGCAATACCTATCGACTCTATATCAACATCCCGTATGCATTTGTTGGCCCGTTTGTTTTTGAATCTCGTGGCTCAGTTGATTCCTATGGAATAGCCCCGATTCTCTATTGGTCACAACGGGGTACAAAACCCCCACGTTATTCGCGCTTTGATCGAAATGACAGTGGGCGAGGGCAGATGTTCTTCTCTGAGAAACCCGAGTTCACCCCGGAAATATTGCCCGGAACCCAAGATCGCTTCAGTTTAATGTTCCAGCTCGCCTCATTATTAAATGGAGATGGCAAATTGGATGAGGCGGGGTCTATTCGACAAATACCGGTGGTTGACTACAACACTCTAGAAATGTGGAGCTTTAAAAGTTATGGCGAGACGACATCAGAAGATATACCCAGTCTTGGCAAGTCCATAAATCGTCATTACGCCTTAATGCAACGAGAAAATGACCCTTATAAGCGCCAGGTAGACATCTGGCTTGCAAAAGACCTTGAGTGGCTACCAGGGCGCATTCGCTCTCAAGAGTCAAGTGGAAGGGTGCTTGAGCTGGTTTTCAAGCAAAAGAACCCTATTGCAACTGTAGTTACGCCTTAATTCTAAAAACCAGATCCCGATCTCGGGTTTTGATTATTGTGTCCTAGCAGTACACCCATCATTGTGTACAGGGCGGCACCTGACATTGATACTGCAAAAATCCCTGAAAAAGAGATGATGATGGGCAGAATACGCCACTGCTCTGATAATTTGTAATCACCATATCCAACAGTGGTGTACATTTCACCGGCAAAGTAAAAGGTTTGTGGGTTAGTTGGGAATACCTTTAGGGCTACGCAAATGTAGGCCCAGACTACGATTTCAGCTAAATGAATAGCAATAACTAAGAGTATGGCTACAAAATACGACAGAAAGCTTGCTCCAACAATGCGCCGTCTAGTCATGACTTGATCGATAGCATGAAATGCACCGGCAATACCCAGAACGGCAACTGCATGAACAGCCAGCATCAGGCACGCGCTTACGACAATAACCCAGATCTGACTATTGCCCATATCTGTATTGATCTCGTTGAATAGGGTTGTAAAGCTAGGAAGATCAGTGTTTTGAAAAAGGCTAAGCATGGTCTTTTTTTTAGTAGATTGGATTACAGATATATCTTATTTGACATAATAATGATTATACGCAGATAGGCATATCAGGATTTAGGCTGACCAAGAACCTTAGGCGCCACATAAGGCTGCTTATAAAGCTTCTGCCAGCGTGAACTTAAGCCTTCTGCAATCCATGGCTTCTCGTAAATGAGTGCAATATCAATTGCTGTAAATCCTTGTGAGTTACGTACCTGTAGATCGGCCCCTTTATCTAGCAATAACTTAACCAATGCTTCATTTCCAGACTGAACCGCCATCATTAGAGGCGTTGTATTGCCAGGACTAGGAGCATCAACAATAGCTCCGTTGGCGAGCAAATACTGGGCAACGTCAAGGTGACCCCTTGAACATGCGTAATGCAATGGAGTCCACCCTATGTGATTAATTTGAGCTTTTTGTACCTGTATGAGGCTCTTTACAAGGACTAAATTGCCCTCAATGGATGCAATCATGAGTGGTGTTTCGCCGAATTTATTGGAAATATCCACATCAGTAGCCTTATTAGTCACTAGAAACGTGATGACATCCACAGACTTGTCCTTAATTGCTAGATTCAGCATTAATTCACCTTTGGCATCGATTGAATTCGGGCTAACACCTTTAGAAACCAGAGATCTAACGGTAGAAACATCGTTAAATTTAGCTGCTTTAGCGAAATCAGCAATATCAGCATCTGATTGGGCTAAAGCGAAGTTGTTTAGGCTAAATAAAACACCAAGCAGGCAGATAATTATCTTAATCTTATTTCTCATGAAAATTTCCTATCTATATGAAAACATTCATAAAAATTACTTGAAGTATGATTAGCCAGGTCTTCAATGGATACACCTTTGAGATTGGCAATATATTCACCGACTTTAGATACCCACGCAGGCTCATTTGTCTTGCCGCGATATGGGATGGGTGCCAAATAAGGTGAATCTGTCTCAATGAGCATTCTATCCAGGGGCACCTGTTTACAGGTTTCTTGGAGTTCTTTAGCGCTTTTGAAGGTCACAATACCCGAAAAAGAGATAAAAAACCCCATATCCATGGCCGCCTTTGCAACATCGTAGGATTCAGTAAAGCAATGCATCACCCCGCCAATTTGTTGAGCGCCCTCCTCTTTGAGGATTTTGATGGTGTCCTCAGAGGCGGCCCTTGTATGGATGATGAGAGGCTTCTTAGATGCGATGGAAGCTCTGATATGGGTTCTAAACCGCGCTCGTTGCCATTCCATGGACTCATAGCTACGATCTCCCATGCGGTAGTAATCAAGTCCTGTTTCGCCAATTGCCACGATTTTCGGGTGCTTTAAGGCCATCTCAACCAGAAAATCAAAGGTAGGTTCAGGGGTGTCTTCGTAATCAGGATGAACGCCAACAGACGCGAAGAGGTTGGGATGATCTTGCGCCAATTTGAGTACGTTAGGAAAGTCCGGCAAATCAACCGAGACACACAAAGCGTGACTCACTTTGGCCAACTGCATATTGCTCAATACTTCCGGCAAACGGGATTGAAATTCCAGGAAATCGAGGTGGCAATGGGAGTCTATGAACATGACTCGTTATTTTAGACTGCTTGGGTTGATTCTATGGGCCAAAAATCTGTTGGTATTGGGAAAGCAAAGCTTCTAACTGGATGCGGTTGGCTAGAGGGTGATTTTCATGGCGACGAGCCTGTAGTAGAGACTTCCATAGCTGGAGCATTCTTTGAACGTTCACTGCTTTTGAAAGACTCTGAAGTGTAGATATGTGCTTTGGGTAATACCGTGGCGCACCACCCTGGGCAACCGACTGCAAATCTGAGATCCATCGTTGCATGCTTGCCAAAAGAAAGCCATATTGAGCCTTGTATGTCTTCTCGGCTGTATCTAGCCAATTAATTCCCACGCCTTGAGCCATCGATTGCAATAGGTAGCGTGACGCCTGAATTGATATCGTGAGCTCATCCTTCTCATCTTTATTGTGTCTTGCGATCAAAGAGCTCAACACTGAGAATGGCGCTCCGCCCTGCTCATCGTAAATGGTTTCGACATCCCCATCGTTCACTTTTAGGCCGTCAATATTATTCAGCTGGGTTTTTAGCCAAGCCAATCCCTGCTCGCGATCAGGGCGCGGTGCAGTCAGAAGTCGGCAGCGCGATCTAATCGTAGGTAAGACGCGATCAACACGATCGGCCAACAATATAAAAATGGTGTTTGCTGGAGGCTCTTCTAGAGACTTTAATAAAGTGTTAGCGGAGTCTGTGCGCAACATTTCTAATGGATAAATCAATATCACTCGATTGCCACCACGATGTGAGCCAATTGAAAGATTTTCTATGGCATGACGGGTTTCTTCAATGGAGATATTTTTCTTCTCCTTTTTTTCGCTTGAATCGCCGTCATCATCGCGTGCCGCTTTACCTCTTTTGGGTGTTTCGTCACTCTCATAATCAGCGTGAGGTAGGAGCTTTCGATGTGTTTCAGGAACTAAAGCTATAAAGTCCGGATGGTTGCCCGTATCAAACCAGTGGCAGGCCTCGCATTGATTGCAGGGCTTTATAGCTGCATTTGAATTCTCGCAAAGAAGTGCCTTTGCAAGCTCAACAGAAAACGCAAACTTACCGATACCAGACTGGCCGTGCAACAAAATCGCATTGGGGAAGTTGGCGAAATCCAAGCTTTCCCATAAAGGCTTAAGCCAAGGCGCCATCAGATTATCTTGCTTCACTTAAATCGCAATCTGAATAAGCTTCAGACCATCCCAAATGGCTTCAGGGGTTTTCGTTGCATCGACTAGATGAAAGCGTGATGAATCATCCTTGGCTCTTCTCAAGTATTCCTGACGAACTCTTTCGAAAAAATCTAGATCCATCTTTTCAAATTTATCTGGGGCACGAACCTTGGAGCGACGGGCCTCTGCAACCTCTCCAGGTAAGTCAAACAGGATTGTTAAGTTGGGTTGCAAAAGTGAACCATCGGGGCGACCCTGAACCCAGCGCTCTAATTCATTTAACTTTGCCAAGCTCAGGCCGCGACCACCACCTTGGTAGGCGAAGCTAGCATCTGTAAAGCGATCTGAAATAACAATCTTTCCTGCCGACAGCGCTGGCTCAATGACCTGTGCGATATGTTCACGACGTGCAGCAAACATTAATAAGGCCTCAGTCTCCAAATTCATTGGTGCATCTAAAAGTAGATTGCGCAATTGTTCACCCAAACTAGTTCCACCAGGTTCACGAGTCATCACCACCTCTTTATTTGGGTAGCGCTCTTGCATCAAACTTCTAAAGGCGTCAACGTGCGTACTCTTTCCCGCGCCGTCAATACCTTCGAAACTAATGAAATATCCGTTTTGTGCTGATGTCATAGTTAAATGAATTTAGTTGGCGCCCTTTCCAGGCGCAATTTTGCGTTGGTACCGATCTACTGCTGACTCATGCTCTTTTAAGCTTTGAGAAAAGTGACTGCTACCATCGCCTTTTGCCACGAAAAATAAGGCCTCACTTTTAGCAGGATGCGCAGAAGCCAAAATAGACTCTTTACTGGGCATTGCGATGGGGCTAGGAGGTAAACCTTTATGCATATAGGTATTGTAGGCAGTGTCTTTGCGTAAATCCGCTTTCCGCAAATTTCCATCAAATTTAGGGCCTATTCCGTAGATAACCGTAGGATCGGTTTGAAGAGGCATTCCTTTATTGAGTCTATTTATAAATACCGCAGAAATCATATCCCGATCGCTTGAGCGGCCAGTTTCCTTTTCGATGATGGAAGACAGGATTAAGAGTTCATAGGGTGTTTTTAAGGGAAGCCCAGGCTCTTTTTGATCCCAAGCCTGGTTTAGTTGCTTTTGCATTGCTTGTGCGGCTCTACGATAAATATTTAAATCCGGTTCATCAGGGTCAAATATATAGGTATCAGGAAGAAAAAGTCCTTCGTCGCTGGGATAGCTAAGATTCAGAGATTGCAACAAGTCCTTATTGCTCATTCCCTTGGTTTGGTGAATTAGAGCTGGGTGCATATCGATGATGCTCCGCAGTTGCCAAATAGTCATGCCCGGAATAATCGCAATACTTTCCCTCACCCGGTCACCGCGTGCTATTTGCAGCAACACTTTTCCGAGGCTCCCTCCTACTGGAAGCATATAGGTGCCAGGCTTTAGTTTTGATCCCACGAAAATACTTCTAGCGCCAACCTGGATAGTGAATTTATCGCTCGATAAGCCTTGTTCACCCAACTGATCGGCAATGCTAGAAAGGCTTGAATTCGGATTAATCTTCACTTTATAAACAGGTGCGCTATCGACATTGGGAGTGTTGGGCACCACTGGCATTAAAAAAATACCGCCATAAATTAGACCTAGGAAGATTAACAGAAGGGCAAACCAATACTTTAAACCTCGATCTTTTGACTTTTTCTTAATAAATAGAGATCTGCTCTGAATTTTTCTGCTCATCAGGCTATGATAAAAGGGTCATGATAAATACCCCCAAAATTGAGCAAAACTGGCTAAATAACCCCACTTCCCTACCCTGCAATTTGCCGCAGTGGGGATTAATCCTGGTTGAGGGCTCAGATGCTGCAAGCTTTTTACAAAATCAATTAACAAATTCAGTATTGGGGCTTAACCGCACCCTACCCAGTCAAATAGCCCAAAATTTTTCAGGTGTCCGCCTAGTAGGTTATTGCAGCCCTAAAGGGAGATTGCTTGCAAGCGCATGGCTCGGACTGTTTCCATCTGACGAGAACGCCGAAGATCGCTTTGCTTTATTTATTTCGAAAGATATTGCCGCAAGTACAGCAAAACGCTTATCCATGTTTGTATTGCGCTCAAAGGTAAAAGTTACCGATGTAACCGAGAATTGGATTATTTCTGGACTGCATGGTTCCGAGGAGCAGATTGTCCAATTTAAGATTGATCCTAGCGCTATGAGTTTACGCATGCCCGATGTTTTGGCAAATAATCAATCGGTTGCCCGTCTTTTATTTGCAATGCCCGTTGATAAGCAATCAAGTGCACGCGACTCTAATGAAATGCTTCAAACATGGAATGAGCTTGAGGTCTTAAGTGCCATTCCTAGAATTGTTCAAGCAACTCAGGAGCAATTTGTACCCCAAATGATTAATTTTGAATCTGTTGCCGGCGTTGATTTTAAAAAAGGGTGTTATCCAGGCCAAGAAATCGTTGCTCGCAGTCAATATCGCGGTGCCATCAAGCGTCGACTACAAATTGCCCGTATAGATATCAGTAGCTCAGATGAAAACCTACCCATGCCGGGCGTTGAACTTTTCCACTCCTATGACCCCTCCCAGCCAGCAGGAATGGTAGTTTTATCTGCACATTCCCCAGGGTATGGTGACCGCATTGACCTTCAGGTCGAGTGCAAGTTAGAGGCGCTTGAAAATGGGGAAATTCATCTTGGTAGCCCTGAGGGACCTGTGTTAAAAATAGATTTATTGCCCTACCCTTTGCTCGAAATTTAATACCCCTTATGTGCCTTATTCTCTTCGCTTGGAATTCTCACCCAGAATATTCACTGGTGGTAGCGGCGAACCGTGATGAGTTTTACGAACGCAATACCGATGGCGTTTCTTGGTGGTCTGAACATCCTCATGTTTTGGCAGGCAGAGATCGGGCTGATGTATTGGGTAATCCCGGCACCTGGCTTGGATTTACCAAAACCGGAAAATTTGCAGCCTTAACAAATGTTCGAGCGCCTAGCGAAAAAAATCCTGATTCTAGAACGCGTGGTGAACTGTCTTTGATGTACCTCACCGGTAATGAGCGCCCCTCGGAATTTATCCAAGGAAATGCAAAGCGTTTTCAGCAATACAACGGCTTTAATCTTTTGATGGCGGATTTAAGTGATCCAGCCAATGCCGAAATGCATTGGGTCAGCAATCGTATGATGATTGGGCAAAGTATTCGTCCGCGGAAAGTTTTTCCACAACAAACGTTAGAGCCAGGAGTTTATGGTTTGTCTAATGCCATGCTTGATACTCCGTGGCCAAAAGTAAATCACCGTGTAGCTGCATTTGCTCAGGCATTGGCTATGGATCAAGGGCAACTTAAAAATGCAGATCCGTATTTAAAGCTATTAGCAGACACGCACCACGCTAGTGATAACGAACTTCCTAACACGGGGGTTAGTCGTGAATGGGAGAAGGCACTATCTCCCGCGTTTATTAAAACCCCCGCCTATGGAACGCGTTCAAGTACAGTTTTGAGGGTACGGAAAGACGGTCAGTTTGAGATGGTGGAGCGTCGCTTTGACGCTTCAGGAACTGTAGGTCATGACGTTGTTACGGGCGTCCTTAGCTCTGCATCAGATTCAAATTTATCTGTTTAGCATTACTCAAAGCGACCATCATCGTTTATAACTCGATCACCATCTGCATTACGAGCTACTAAGCGCTTCAGGTACTTGAAAGTACCGGTAGACATGCAGCAAATTTCACCTTGATCGTTATAAAGCTTGGCTTCACAAAAAGCCATTGTTGCTGTTCTGCGAACCGTATCAGCCTTGACTCTCAGCACACCGGTTGCAGCTTGCATGAAATTATTCTTCATTTCAATGGTCACCACACTGCGATCACCTGGATCGCCGGAACGTGCTGCAACAGCCATAGCCACATCCATCAGTGTTAACAAAACACCCCCATGTGCCACTTCCCAGGTGTTGTTATGCTCGGGTTTGAGGGCCAGCAAAATCTCTCCCTTGCCCATTTCAGCGCTTAAACAACGAACACCCAAAAGCTTTAAAAAAGGCACATTCAATTCCTCGCCTAAATTAGCTAACTGGGTCTGTGGATTCATTTGGACTTGTTTGTTCATAGATTAATTTTAGAGCCATGCACGTGATTTAGTAAATCCACCTAGAATACCTCTATGGCCTTTACTTTACGCGGCGATGATGCCTGCCAAGCAACCCTCCCCACCCCGATACCCAATCCCTACTGGGTCGCATTTTCACCCTCATCTGCCAAATTGGTGGGTATTGACTTGGACGAAAATAAACTGCCCCTAGATAAAACATGGCTAGAGGTATTGTCTGGGAACGGTTTAAATACAAGCAACCATCAATTTCCAAATCCTATAGCAATAGCCTATAGCGGACATCAATTTGGGGTGTGGGCTGGTCAACTCGGTGATGGACGCGCAATATTGTTAGGCGATATTGCTGGACAAGAATTACAGCTCAAAGGAGCTGGCATAACGCGATTCTCCCGCATGGGTGATGGTCGTGCTGTATTACGCTCATCTATTAGGGAATTCTTATGCAGCGAGTCAATGCATGCTCTGGGCATTCCAACTACGAGAGCGCTTTCAATTGTTGGCTCAGATATGCCCGTCAGAAGAGAAACTTTAGAGACTGCAGCGGTTTGTGCTCGCTTAGCACCAAGCTTTATTCGGGTTGGCCACTTTGAGCATTACGCTTCACTGCAAAACCATGCAAGGTTAAAAGAGCTCGCAGATTACCTCATAGAAATACATTACCCAGAATCCCTACAGACTGATGAGCCTTACTTGGATTTATTTAAAAGAATTTGCGCACGCAACGCTAATTTAGTCGCTCAATGGCAGGCTGTGGGCTTTTGTCATGGGGTTCTCAATAGTGACAATATTAGCGTGCTTGGATTGACTATTGACTATGGCCCTTTTGGATTTTTAGACCAGTTTCAGATCGACCATATTTGCAACCATAGCGATCAAGGTGGTCGTTATGCCTACCATCGTCAACCACAAATCATGCATTGGAATATGGCATGCTTGGCCAGCGCCATGATTCCACTACTTGAGCTCCGCCACGGTGAAAAAGAAGCCCAAGATCTACTGCGTTCAGCCCTTGAAGAGTTCCCAAATACTTATGCGAGAGCTTGGCAATCGTTGTTTCGTAATAAATTGGGATTTAGTGCGGAGCAAGATGGGGACGTCGCCCTGATTGAACGGTTATTGCAGGCAATGCATGATTCGAAGGTGGATTTCACGAACTTCTTTCGCAACCTTGGAAAGCTCAAGTCAAAACTGCCTATTTCGCAGATTTCCTTAAGAGATGATTTTATTGACCGTGATGCAATTGATCTTTGGTTCGTTGATTATTTAGCTCGCTTACAGAGTGAATCCAGCAATGATTCAGAGCGACACCTAGCAATGAATCGAGTAAACCCAAAATACATCCTGCGAAATCATCTTGCCCAGTTCGCCATTGAACAGGCGCAGAAAAAAGACTTTTCTGAGGTATCAAAGCTTCTTAAGATTTTAAGCAACCCGTTTGATGATCAGCCAGAATTTGCTTCTTACTCGCTAGCTCCGCCACCAGATATGGATATGGTCGAAGTAAGCTGCTCCTCATAGGTGTTTAATAAGAAAATCATATTATTGGAGTCAAAATGACAAAAACAGATAAAGAATATAAGCAATCATTAAGTGATATAGAGTACCGCGTCACTCGAGAAGCGGCAACCGAGCGGCCTTTTACTGGCAAATACTGGGATCACTGGGACAAAGGTCGCTATCAGTGCGTTTGCTGCGGTACGCCACTCTTTTTATCAGAGACCAAGTTCGACGCTGGTTGTGGTTGGCCAAGCTATAACGCACCAGAAGTTGCATCCTCTATTAAGGAAATTCGAGATACTACTCATGGCATGATTCGTACCGAAGTCCGTTGCGCAAATTGCGATGCGCATTTAGGCCATGTATTTGAGGATGGCCCTATGCCAACCGGTTTGCGCTACTGTATTAACTCTGCATCCTTGAGTTTTGAGCCAGGCACTAACGCTATACCTGCAAAAACAGATGAATAAATTAAATAGCTGGATAATCACTTTATGAAATTTTTATTCGACCTATTCCCTATCATTCTCTTCTTTGTCGCATTTAAGCTGGGTGATATATACACAGCGACTATCGTAGCTATGGTTGCCACTATCGGACAGATTCTTTGGGTCTATTACCGCCATCGCAAGATCGATGCCATGCAATGGATAAGTCTTGTCATGATTGTTGTGTTTGGCAGCCTCACAATCTTCTTGCATGACAAAACATTTATTCAATTAAAGCCGACAGCGCTTTACTGGCTCTTTTCAGGCGCCCTATTTATCAGTGCTCAGTTTTTTCAAAAGAATTGGATACAAGTATTAATGGGAAAGCAGGTAACGCTCAAAGCAGCATCAGCGCATTCAGTTTGGCGTAGCCTCAATGTGGCTTGGGCTATATTCTTTTTCTTCATGGGCGCACTCAATCTGTATGTTGCTTTTGAGTACTCAGAAGAAACTTGGGTTAACTTTAAATTATTCGGCAGTACTGGCCTCTTATTAATTTTTGTCATTCTTCAAGGAGTTTGGCTCTCCAAGCACATGGAGCACCCAAGCGAATGAGCATCAATCAACAACGGATTGCCGCTTTCGATGAAGATCTACGGAAAGCTTTTCAGGTGCAAGCCTTAAAGATTGAAGATGAAAGTCATCTTCATGCTGGCCATGCAGGCGCAGCTAGTGGCGGCGGCCACTTTCGACTTGAAATCATCGCCTCAGAGTTTAAAGGTTTGAACCTAGTGGCTCGTCATAGGGCTGTTTATGCTGCCTTGAATCGCCATATTCCCAAGGAAATTCATGCCCTAACCATTACCGCCCTAGCCCCAGACGAAGTTGCTGTCTAGGGCTACTTTAGAATGGCTCTATTCCCTTTTAATTAATTATCAAAACCATGATCAATAAACGTCAAATACTCTCAATCGGCCTTCTTGGAGCCACTCTTTTATCTGCAAATGCTATCGCACAGAATGCCGTCATCGTGAATGGCAAGGCAATTCCTAAAGTGCAATTAGATAAGCTAGTTCAACGTTCAGGACAGCCCGATAATCCTCAGGTACGCGATCAAGCTCGTGAGATGTTGGTCACCCGTGAATTGGTATTGCAGGAGGCTGACAAGCGCGGCGTCATTCAGAATGAAATGGTACGCGAGCAATTAGAGCAAGCGCGCATGGGAGTTTTAGTTAGCGCTGTATTTGAGGATTATGTTGAAAAAGAAGGTGTTGCAGAAGCGGATCTGAAAGCTGCATATGAATCCGCAAAGGCGCAATACAGCGGCAAGGAATATCACGTAGAACATATCTTGGTAGAAAAAGAAGCGGATGCCAAGGCAATTACTGCGCAGCTTAAGGCAGGCGCTAATTTCGAAGAAATCGCTAAGGCAAAGTCGCTCGACCCTGGCTCTGCTAAAAATGGCGGCGATCTAGGTTGGGTTAGCGATAAAGCATTAGTACCAGAGTTTTCTAAGGCAATGGTCCAACTCAAAAATGGGCAAATTACTGACAAGCCTGTGAAGTCACAGTTTGGTTGGCACATCATTAAGGTGATTGACTCTCGCGATATTCAAGCCCCAAGTTTTGAAGAAATGAAGGCTCAGTTGAAGCAGATGATCATCTCTGATAAGAATTGGCAAAAGGCGAAGTTCTCAGAAATGATGCAAAAACTACGCGCTAAAGCAAAGATTCAATAAAAAGCTAAGTAGTTTTATCTGGCGGGATAACGTCGCGGTCTGAGTTTTTGGATTGCCATACCCGCCAGTCCGCATGCAAACGCGGACATTACAAATACATCTCTTGGTTGAGATGCTTCCCATATCCAGCCAGCACATAACCCTCCGAGCGTTCCACCAAGGCCGTATGAGATGGTGGCCATCAAAGCTTGGCCTCTAGCCTGTACCGGGCCTGTGAACCAACGTTGCAAAAGTTTTGTAGCGGCACTATGGTGTGCAGCAAATGTGCCAGCATGCATTAATTGCGCCACTATCAAAACAGAAGTGATTGGTAGGAAAGCTATTAAGGCAAATCTGACAACCCCAATTCCAAAGGCAGCCTGCAATATCACCTCGGCATCTAACCTGCTCAATACCTTATTTTGAAAGTAAAAGAAAATGACTTCGGCAAAAACTCCTAGAGCCCAAAACAGGCCAATCTGAAATTTGTTGTACCCAAGGTTTGAGAGATAAAGAGAGTAAAAAACATATAAAGCAGCGTGGGCAAAGATCATAAAAAATCCAGACACTAAAAACCACCGAACATCTGGATTAAAAAGCACAACCAATAACTCCCCTTTAACCATTTTGCGACGCTCCATTTTGGGCTCGTGTAAACAAAAGGTAATAAGAGCTAAGGCTAGTAAAACAACGGTGCCCACAATGGGATAAAGCCCAATGCTCTTGCGCTGGAATAGCTCTCCCGCGGCAAGAACCATGGCAATAAAGCCGATAGACCCCCACAGACGCAAGCGTCCGTAACGCTTATCGAAGGAATTATCTTTGTATAAGGCATGAATAGTGGCTGACTCACCAAGCGGCATCAAACCACTCAAAATGGTGTGCAACACAAACATCCAAATAAAAAATCCGATGTAGCTATGCAAGAAATAAATGCATAAGAAAACTACCGCTGCAAGACATGCACAGAATCGAATAATGCTAATCCGATTAGAAAGGTAGTCCGATAACCAACCCCAAGAAAAAGGGCCAACAATGCGGGTGATCTGCAACATAGACATCAATGCAGCAATCTCTATAACACTAAAGCCCCGTTCTAAAAAGAACAGGCTAGCGTATGGAGAAACTAACCCAACATAAGCGAAATATAAAAAGAAAAAGGACCCGAAGGCCCAGCGTAGCGAAGGCGTCATCGATTAAGCCAATTAATTGCGAAATGAGCCTGGTTGAGAGGCTGGAATAGACGCAGCATCTGGTACATCAGCGCATTGAGCGCGATGGCGTAGAGCATGATCCATTAATACTAGCGCTAACATTGCTTCAGCAATCGGTGTTGCACGAATACCAACGCAAGGGTCATGCCTGCCTTTGGTTTGAACTGTAATCGGCTTCCCATCTAAATCGACAGACTGCTTCGGGCTCATGATGCTCGAAGTTGGTTTGATTGCGATAGAAACACGCAGATCTTGACCGCTACTAATGCCGCCCAAAGTACCGCCAGAATTATTGCTTGCAAAGCCATCGGGATGAAGCTCATCTCCATGCTCGCTACCGCGCTGAACTACCGACTTAAAGCCAGCGCCAATCTCAACACCTTTAACGGCGTTGATACCCATCATGGCATGCGCAATATCGGCATCCAACTTATCGAATAAAGGCTCACCCAAGCCAACAGGAACATTACGAGCCCTTACCTCGATACGTGCCCCACAAGAATCCCCTGCTTTACGTAACTCATCCATATAGCCTTCAAGCTGAGAGATGATTTCAGAATTAGCGGCAAAGAATGGATTCCGGTCAATCTGAGCGGCATCTTTAAATGGAATTTCAAGTTCGCCCAATTGACTCATATAGCCATAAAACTCAGTGCCATATTTCTCATGAAGCCATTTTTTGGCGATCGCAGCGGCAGCAACAACTGGCGCCGTTAAGCGAGCGGATGAGCGACCGCCACCACGGGGGTCACGAATGCCATATTTATTTTGATACGCATAATCAGCATGACCAGGTCTAAAGGTCTGCAAGATATCACCATAATCCTGGCTGCGTTGGTCTGTATTACGGATTAATAGCGCAATAGGGGTGCCTGTTGTTTTGCCCTCAAACACACCTGAAAGGATCTCAACTTTGTCCTCTTCTTTGCGCTGCGTAACGTGACGAGATGTACCTGGTTTGCGACGATCTAAGTCCAACTGAATGTCAGCTTCTGAAAGATTCATACCTGGCGGGCAACCATCAACCACCGCCCCGATTGCGGGACCGTGGGATTCACCAAAAGTGGTAACAGTAAAAAGTAGGCCTAAAGTATTTCCTGACATATCGACATTATGTCATTTGTCGGAAAATGATGGCTAGAACAACTTAGGAAGCTGCTTTTTCAGTATCTTCCGGCCAATCACGAATATAGGCCTTGAGCATCGTATTTTCGAAGTCCTGGGCTTCCACCACCGATTTTGCTACGTCGTAGAAAGAAATAACGCCCATCAACATCTTTTGATCGATTACTGGCAAATAGCGCGCATGGTCTACCAGCATCATGCGCCGAACCTCATCAATCTCGGTTTCCATATTGCAGGTCAAAGGTGTTTGATTCATCACAGTATTTACTTGAAGACCTTCAAGCTTGCCTTGATGTTTAGCTAAAGCGGCAATAACTTCACGGAAGGTCAGAATGCCAACCAGTTTGTCATACTCCATGACCACCAATGAACCAATGTCGTGCTCACTCATTACTAGCACTGCAGTTTGCAGCGCCGTATCAGGGGCTACTGTAAAAAGGGTGCTTCCCTTGACGCGTAATATGTCACGAACTTTCATTTGGTCTCCGAAAACAATGTATTTATAGATCCAATATAGACTCAAGAACTCCGCGAATCAAGAGCTTAGGCGCAACTTTTAGTAACGAATAACCCTAATGACACCGCTTCGAATATCCGGCAAATTAGCCACCAATACCGCGCCAGTTAAGGTAATCCACCAGGTCATATAGATCCACGTTAAACCGAGAGGCAAGATCGCAAAAGCGCCATATACCGTTTTATAGAAGGCTGTATTGCCCAAGAAAATGGCAAATCCAAACTTCATTAGCTCAAAGGCAAGCGCTGCAACAAAAGCTCCCGTAAAGGCGTCTTGCCACAAAATCTTGGCGTAAGGAAGAATTTTGTAGACCACTGCATAGACCAGAATGGCCAAAAAGATTGGGGCAATCGCGGCCACCAGTTGAAAGCCAAAAGATACCGCGCTGATCCAGCCTTCTGAAGCACTAAATAAAACGCCACTCAAGTAAATGCCAACGCCAAGCATGATTGGACCTAGGATAGTTGCCGCACTATAGATCACAATTTTTTTATACAAAGGGCGTCTTGCAGTGACCTTGAATATTTGGTTAAAGGCACCCTCAATCACCGCTAAAGTCATGATTGTCGTGATGATCAGTCCGGCCAAGCCCACATAGGTTAAGCCTTTTGCTTGGGATGAGAATTGCTCTAAATAAATAAATGCCTGCTGATTAATGCCGCCTGGCATATAGGTGTCCAAAAGCCAGGATCTAAAGGTATTTTTTACTTGAATTACGCGTGGGAGGTGGCCGATCAGTATGGTGGCGATCGTGACCATCGGCACCATGGATAAAGTTGTTGTAAATGCTAGGCTGGCTGCAATTTGCTTCAAATTTTGACCGCGATTACGCTCCCAGATCTCTTTAGCCAGAGAGAGCCATAATTGGGGGTTACGAATAAGGCGCATCGCCGTATCATAAGAGATCAATATGAGCCAACACGATATTTTAGTTTTGTACTACTCCCGTTATGGTGCAACCAAGGATCTGGCGCGCCTGATTGCCGAGGGTATCGAGAGCGTACCAGGGGCAAATGCCCGCTTGAGAACCGTGCCCCCCATTTCTGCGGTTTGTGAAGCTACTGAGGCAGCCGTTCCCCAGGATGGAGCGCCTTACGCTGAATATTCAGACCTAAAGGAGTGCATTGGTCTTGCTTTAGGGTCTCCGACTCGTTTTGGCAATATGGCAGCGCCGATGAAATACTTTTGGGACGGTAGTTCTTCAGAGTGGTTGAATGGCGCCTTAATTGGTAAGCCGGCCTGCGTCTTTACGAGTACCGGCAGCATGCATGGCGGTCAAGAAAGCACCCTCTTAACAATGATGATTCCACTGTTGCATCACGGCATGATGCTGATGGGCATTCCTTACAGCGAGCCTGACCTCATGTCTTCAAATACAGGCGGCAGTCCCTATGGAGTAACTCATCTCGCCCATGCCGATGGACGTGCGCCTATCAGCCCTGAAGAGCAGCGCCTAGCAAAGGCACAGGGTAAGCGTTTAGCTGAAGCTGCCTTAATGCTTTTTCAAAACAAAAGGTAATGCATTCAGCAGTCATCATGATAAAAAAGAGTCTCGACAAAAATCCATACCAACTTATAGCAACAGCTGCTTTTATTGATTTATTTATCTTGTGTGTCTGTTGGGAGTGGTTCGTCTCCCCTCTCCGACCTGGTGGATCCTGGTTAATCCTGAAAGGCATCCCTTTGCTATTCGCTATTCCTGGGATATGGAAAGGAAGGGTTTACACAATGCAGTGGGCCTCAATGTTGATATTGCTATATACAACCGAAGGCTTAGTTCGCATTCTCGAAACAGGTGCTAACTTTTGGCTTGCGCTCCTCGAAACTATTTTGTCGACCATTGGCTTTGTCTGTTTACTCATGTATCTAAAGCCCATCAAAAAAGAAGCTAAGGCTCTAAAAAAGGCGGCTGCGGAGTAAGAATGCAAAACTTCATCAATCAGTTATCCACAGTCCTTGAGACAAAATATATTCTGACTCAAGCTGGGGATAAAGCGCCCTACTTAACTGATTGGCGTAAACGCTTTACGGGAAAAGCGCTTGCAGTTCTTTTACCTGGTAATGCTACTGAAGTAGCAAATATCGTCAAGCTCTGCGCCGCAAGCCAGGTTGCTCTAGTCCCTCAAGGAGGAAATACCGGCTTTTGTGGCGGCGCTACACCCGATAACAGCGGTAAGCAAGTCATCCTCAATCTCAAGCGCATGAATCAGATTCGTGAAATCGATATTGCAAATCAAACGATCACACTCGAGGCGGGATGTATTTTGCAATCCGTGCAAGAAAAAGCTGCTGAGCAGGGATTTTTATTTCCCTTAAGTCTGGGTGCTGAGGGTAGTTGCATGATCGGCGGTAACTTAGCAACCAATGCCGGTGGAACTAATGTGTTGCGCTACGGTAATGCACGTGATTTATGTCTAGGTCTTGAAGTTGTTACTGCTAAAGGTGAGATTTGGAATGGCGCTAAAGGTTTGCGCAAGGACAATACGGGTTACGATTTGCGTGACTTGTTTATTGGATCTGAAGGTACTTTGGGAATCATTACTGCTGCAGTCATGAAGCTATACCCACTACCGATCTCTCAATGGACCACCCTTGTCGCATGTGAAACCATCGCCTCTTCAATTGCACTTTTAAATCTCTTTCAGAAACGGGCAACTTCACTTCTGACCGGATTTGAAATGATGACGCAGGAGTCATTGGATTTAAATGAGAAACACTTTCCACAGATGGTAAATCCCCTGCAAGGTAATCAACCATTTACCGTGCTTATTGAATTGTCAGATCATGAGAGCGAGGATCATGTCAGGCAACTTCTGGAAACCATTTTGGAGGAAGCATTTGAATCAGGACTCATCAGCGACGCCGTTGTTGCCAGCAACTTAAGTCAAGCCAATGCTTTTTGGCATATGCGGGAACATATTACGCTAGCGCAAGCCGAAGAAGGCGCAAACCTCAAACATGACATCACCATCCCCCTCTCATCGCTTGATCGCTTTATCAAAGAAACCGATGCCTTGATGAGGACAAAGTTTCCGGGTGTAAGAATCATCAATTTTGGCCATTTAGGGGATGGAAACCTGCACTACAACATTGCCCCACCCTTGGGCACAGACCCCAAGACCTTCAATGAAATCAATGAAAAGCCCATTCATGAGCTCGTATATGCCCAGGTCGAGCGCTGTAATGGCTCCATTTCTGCAGAACACGGGGTAGGACAGCTCAAATTGGAGGGCTTAAGGGCTCATAAGGGTGAAGTTGCCCACGAGCTCATGAAGACCCTCAAAAGAGCTTTAGACCCCCAAAATATCCTTAATCCCCATAAAGTTGTCTCCATTTAAGAAAAACAGCTGTTTTTTTGATAAATATTTTGTAATTCGTGTCATCTCGACCGCTTTTTCATGCGTTGTATAGGCATGGAGGTGACAAATATGTCAACAAGACTCAAACGTTGGGCCCGCGCAATTCAAGAGATCGACTTGTCCACAAGGACGCCTGAAGTAGCTATTGGCTACCTGGACACTAAATACCGAGATATTGCTTGGCGTTATATCCGGATCCTTGGCTTCGAACGTACTATTAGCTTCATGGCAAGCAATAACTTTCACCCTGAGTGATTGTTAAAAAACCCTAAATATTTGATTTATTTAGGGTTTTTTTGTTTTAAAGCTGACTTGTTGAGTTTTTAGCCAAAAAAGTTCCTTACCTCCGCCAGCAATACGTCAGGAATCTCTTCTGGTATGTAGTGACCGCTGGGAACAGCTTTTCCAGAAACATCCCTTGCCACAGCCCCCCAGTCCTCTAAGGGTTTAAAGCACTGGTTTACTAAGCCATGTTCACCCCACAACACCTTCAGTGGCATCTTCAACATCTTGCCTGCAGCACGATCGGAGCGATCGTGGATGAGGTCAGTCGTAGCAGCGGCTCGGTAATCTTCACACATAGCATGCATGCCTTCTGGATTGCAGGCCCCAGCCAAATATTCCGACCATCGATCTGGGGAAAATATTCCCGTACCCGCATGGCGACCCATATGATTTTTTAACCAAAACTCAGGATTAGCGCCGATTAAGGTTTCTGGAACTGGCTCTGGCTGTATCAGGAAGAACCAATGCCAATATCCCTTAGCAAATTCCATGGTGGTGTTCTCATACATGGTTAATGTTGGAGATACGTCTAGGACCATTAAGCGCAAAACACTTTCAGGAAAATCCATTGCCAGGCGATGAGAAACCCTTCCACCTCTGTCATGTCCAAGCAAGAAGAATTGATTAAAACCTAAACTTTTCATCAATGCATGTTGATCTGCGGCCATTGATCTTTTTGAATATGTTGAGTGATCAATTTTGCCGTGGGGCTTTGATGACGCACCATATCCCCTCAAGTCAGCAGCAACTACCGTAAAGTTTCTGGCTAACTCAGGAGCTACTTGGCTCCAGATGGCCTTCGTTTGGGGAAACCCATGGAGTAGCAACAATGGAGGACCGTTACCACCAATGAGATATGAGATATCAATTGAACCATCTTCAGAGTCAGTGGAAAATATTTTAGTTTCAAAACCTGGAAAAGATACAGACATCATTAACCCAATAAAAAAGAGCCTCACAGGAGGCTCTTATATTTTAAATATCAACGATTAGCCATAGCCTGAATTTCAGCCACAGTTACATAACCTCTGTTGCTTGAGTCGATGTAACTAAAGTGGTCATAGATACGAGGCATGCAACCATTAGCTTCTTCTCTAGTTAACTTGCCATCATGATTGACATCGCATTTAGCAAATCGCTCAGCAATTTCTTTATCGCGAGATGCATCATCAGCCAAGGCTAATAATGGGATTGCTACCAGAGATGACAAGGCAATGGCGATTATTTTTTTAATGAGGGATTTCATGATGAAGACTTATTGACCAGTTGGCACTGGGTTGGCGGATGTTTCCATTGCTGAGCGGACCACTTTCTTCGCCATTGCAACAAATGAATCTGCAGATCCGGCGTTAGTCCTAAAGGATTCCCCTTGAATGGTAATCAAGCCTTCTCCTAATAATTGTTTTGATTGACTATCAGTTATTTTGCTCTCAACCAACAGCGCTGGTGTTTTGGAATTTACGCCACCAGCATAAGCAGCTGCATTCATTGCCAAACCAATTGGGGTGAAATTCCAGGGTTGCAAACTATCGGCTGAACTTTCCGCGCCAGTGATGCCAACAGAGATGCGCGCAACACCAGGTCCTGGTTTATTAACTATCTTGATGGTGCCGCGAGAATTAACAGCCTCAACCATAGAGGCCTGTAGTGCGGCTTTTGCCTTATTAATATCATCCATGTTGACTGACTTGGTGGCATTTTGATTCAGGTAAATCGGGTCCAAGATTACTGCGGTGTATGAACCAGGGTTCACGCCTGAAATACGGTATCTCCAAATACGAGTATCTTTATCGCTGCTAGCCATTGGAACTAAAAGATTGTAATCAGGCAAGAAGCCCGATCTAGGCATGGATTCTGTTGCTAATTTAGGTGCATTGCTACATGCAGCCAAAGTCATTGCCGTAGCAAATGTTGCTAACAGCACTTTCATTTTATTCATGGCGATTCCGAGTGATGGGTTAAGTTACCTTGTAAGACTTTTATTAATAAAGATGATCATACCTTTATCAATTTAGTCCGGGGCTGGACAGGGCATGGTTCCGCCCGTCTTTTTATGAATCTGGGGCTTACATTCAACTTGAGATCGAGTCGTCTGGGTTGACCCTACTGGCACAGATGTTGAAATATTATTTAATGGTGCCTGCATTGAAGTTGCTGCCGTTGGAGATGAAGTGATTGGAGCACTTACTACCGGAGCCGACTTTGCTGGCGCTAAACCAACCTCTCTATAAAAAGACTTATCCGAGCCAGGGCAAGGCATTAAAGCACCTGTTTTAGAGTTAACAACTTCTTTACATTGAGGATTGGCCTCAAGGCGTGCCTCTAACTTAGCGGTAGAGCACGAACAAAGAATTAAGACCGAGCCAATTAGACATGTACTAATCTTGATCAAATGAATATTCATCGAAGCATTCTATGACAATGCAGCCTAAAGGTGACCATAAATGATTGGAGCTTTGAAAGCTATGGTGCGAACGGTGGATATCTGGCCTGCCCAGCACGATTCGAACGTGCGACCTACGCCTTAGAAGCTTAAAAAATGATGTAAATCAATAGCTTAGACAATGGTTTAAGCCTGGCAAGATCAGGTGTAGAGAACGCACCGAGAACCTTGGTGTTGGGTGGAGCTGACCATGTGGTGTGTGGCATCCGCAGATGTAGAGTCGGTCGAACCGACACTAAATGGTGTCGTGTTACACGACACTTGAATCTACTAAGGCCTCAATAAATATAGTTAAGGAGTTTGAATAATCTTTAAAGTATTAATCTTGAGGTCTTTTTTCCAACAAATACGATGACAAGTCATTGTTGCCTGCAAGATGTAAAAGAAAGCGATATGCGATGTAGGGCAATATGATCAGCCAATATAAACATAGGAGCGCCATAATATGGGCGATGTCCCCATCACCAAAATTGCGCATAGATTCAATAAATCCTTGATGCTTAAAAAAGCCCTCTGTTCCAGCAGCAGAATAACGCAGCAGAAGAGCAACGATGGATGCGAGAGTTGTACGAACTAAAACTGCTAAATAAATAGTGAATTTCACCTTAGGGTTGAATATCACTCCAACAGGAACAATCATTTCTACGGTGAGCATGATTTTTGACATCACCAAGGCCTGAATCACGGCAAACCCATAGGACTCAATTCCTTTTTCTGGCATATGAACTGCAGCTTGATTATAAAAAGTAATCGCACAAAACCAGAGTGATAGGTAGGTAGCTACTATTGGCAGCTCCTTTAACATCTCCTTCATGTGTCCTAAAAAACTAAATTTCATATCAGGTCCGTTCAAAACATGGAATTACATAGCTAAATCTACTGCAAATAATTTTCCAAATAATACCTTATTATTATAATAATTTTGATCCTTCGAGTCTGCGAAGCCCTACCTTAAACATCATGCAGATGCATCAATACAAAGCACTACTGACCATCCTGATGTTGTCTAACTTCAAGCTTGCGCTCGCTCAAGATGCAAATACATTTTTCGACACACTCACCCCAGGAAAAGAAAGACTCATTTCTAGTGAACGGCAATTACAAGCTCAAGATAATGTCGCCTCTGTACCAATCTATTTCAACTTTGACCAAAAAGTAGGTCTAGGACATCAAGGCTCAACTAAATATACCCAAATAGAGCCCTGGCTTCCTTATCGCATTAACTCTGACTACAGCTATGTAGTGCATCCCCAGATCACCTATCAATCCTTCAATAATTTCGATGGTTACTCCAGCTCGGGATTTAAACCAGTCATTATTGAAAGTTTTTTTACCGAATCCAATGAGACTAGACTAAAAAACTCATTTGGTTTTGGTCCAATGGTACAGATCGGCACCAATATGCCCGCCATGTATGGCAGCTCACAAAATGCTGTGGGATACAGCATGGGTGCCATTCATCGAAGCGAGGATTGGATGGTGGGTGCTTATGCATACCAATCGTTTGGCCTTGGAGCAATGCCTCTCAATGGTCCTAGTGCCAATAATGTTGGATTTCAACCTTTTATCACCTACATCACCAAAAGATATGGGAACATTACTCTTGATTGTGAATCGATCACGAATATTGATACCGGTGCTCACGCCTATCCAATCAATTTAATGGGCAGCAAATTGATTGAAGTGGGTGACCTCCCTCTGCTTTTTACAATCGGTGCTCGTTATTACACCGTCAATACCAACCAAGGTGGCGCGCAAGGTTGGGGTGGGCGCATCGGGCTTACATATGCTTTTTCACATTAATACCTTTTAAAGATACCTCATGACATCAAATCAAACCTTCTACTTCAACGGCAATATTTTGACCATGGCTGGCGATCAACCTGAGTATGTTGAAGCGGTATTGGTGACAGATGGAAAAATTGCTTTCACCGGCAGTAAACAAGAGGCAAATGCTTTGGCGAATCCAGATGTCAAAAGGCATGACCTACAAGGACATACCCTAACCCCAGGATTTATTGACACTTGGGGGCACTTTGGTTTGTTTGCCCAGCAAACATTAAGCTTGAATGTTGGTTACTTCGCCGACAATCCTCCACGCAGTAGAGCTGAGTTAATTGCACAACTGAAAAAAGACGGCAAGCTTCTTAATGGATGGTTGATCGCAGCCGAGTACATGGATGGCTTAATGAAAGACGGACCATTAACCATTGCTGATTTAGATGCTGCTTTTCCAGATACGCCGGTACTTGTTCAAAACATTTCCACACTAGCGGGCTTATTTAATACAGCGGGCCTAAAAAAACTAGGTATTACTGCAGATACTAAAGTTGAGTCTGGCACGATCGTAGTTGATCCCAATACCCACCAAATGACGGGCATCATTATTGGGCTACCCTATCTGAACGCAGTTGCTGCGGCTTATGGCCAATTTTCTCAGGATCTCACTTTTAAGACTTATCAAAGCGCAGAGAAAATTTATGCCTCTTATGGCACTACGACTGCCCAGCACTATCAAGCCAGTCCTGAAGACATTCAATTGATGCGTCTCGCATCTGATAGCGGTGTTATTTCAATTGATTTAATTGCCCTCCCAATGAGCGATACGGTAGACACCCTACTAAAAGGGAATCCCAACTATTCCTTTGGTGTCTACAGCAACGTTGATCGAGGCTTTAAGGTTGCAGGCATATTGATGTCAACAGATGGAGGGCCGCAGCTCAAGCTTGCTTACCTCTCTAAACCCTACAGCGATACCACTGGCTTTCCGGATGGCTGGCGGGGTATGGCTTACTACACTCAAGATCAGGTTGATCACTACACTAAGCTGGCCTACGAAAAAAATATCCCATTCTTTTGCTACAGCAATGGTGATGCAGGCATTGATATGGCCTTAGCCGCCATTAAAAAAGCAATTGCGGAAACTGGGATTACGGAAGATCGCCGCTCGACAATCTCCCATTCATTTTTTGCAAGGGAAGATCAGCTTGATGATTACAAAGCAAATCATATTATTGCCATTACTTTATCCAATCACATATGGTTATATGGAGATATCTATTTAGAGATCGTTGGTGAGGAACGCTCCGATCATTTTTGCCCCATGATGACAGCGCATAACAAAGGGATAGTAGTGGGAATCCATAATGACGTTCCCTCTTCTGGTCCGGACTGCTTATTTACTATTTGGAGTGCAGTCAATCGTAAAACAATGTCTGGAAAAACATTGGGTACTCAGGAAAAGATGGATCCTTACCTAGCATTGCAGGCGTTCACATGTAATGCTGCTTATGTATATCGCGAGGAGAATACGAAGGGTAAGATCCTGCCTGGCATGTTGGCAGATTTAGTGGAGTTGGATCAAAATCCTTTAACGATTGATCCAGATGCAATCAAAGACATCAAGGTAGTCAACACCATCAAAAATGGCAAAGTGATTTACTCCAGGAGTGTCGAGTAGACTTAAGAATGCATCGGATTCATCGGATTCATCGACGAGAGTATTCACTTGAGCTTATAGCAATCATCAAACCAATTAAACATAATCGACTGCCCTGAAACACTATTAATTAGGAAGTTTTGGCCTGCCCAGCACGATTCGAACGTGCGACCTACGCCTTAGAAGCTTTAAAAATGAGCTAAAACAATAGCAGAAACAATGACTTAAGCCTTGCTAGATCAGGTGTGGCATACGCACCGAGAGTCGTGGCGCGGAGTGGAACTGACTATGTAGTGTGTGGCATCCGCAGATGCGGAGTCGGTTAAACCGACGCTAAATGAAGTGACCTCAAGTTAAATAAAGACAAACCATTTTTGCTATACCTCTCTTCCCCATGAGCATCGAAATTTAATTAGCAATTAATTCGTCAAAACCACCGTATTTTGGCGTGATTTATGACAATCAATATGGTCATGGGGTAATCCCCCCACCCCTTAACCTGACTTAAAAGTAGAATTTCTAAGTTGTTTGATTTAAAGGAAATTCTATGAAAACCTCCCGTTTTACCGATAGCCAAATCATGGGCATCCTCAAGCAAGCCGA
>NZ_JAYGQU010000004.1:0-132980 GCF_035012985.1 Polynucleobacter sp. MG-28-Ekke-A2
TTTTGCAATGGCAAAAACTCTACAATGAGGGCGGTATTACAGCCCTTGCCAATCGACAGAGAGGACAACCGCCTATGTCCCAATTTAATATCAAAGCATTACTCAAAAAGCCGATCTCGGAACTCACACCGGCAGAGTTGCGAAGACGTTTGGAGTATGCCGAAGCACAGGCTGCCTACCTAAAAAAGTTAGAAGCCTTAGCTCAGAGCAAAGCAACAAAAGAGAACAAGCCCAAGTAATTACTGAGCTAAGGCCGCATTACCGTTTACCAGACTTACTACTCATCGCCCAAATGCCTAAGAGCGTGTATTACTACTGGCGGGCAGCCAGTAGTAAAGCTGATCCTTATCAGGGGGCTAAAGAGCATATCACCCAGATCTTTAATGCCCATCGGGGTCGCTATGGCTATCGGCGGGTGCATTTAGAGCTGCGTAATCAACAGCTATACCTAAACCACAAGACCGTGCAAAAGCTGATGGGCCAACTAGGACTGAAGTCCCTTGTGAGGCCCAAGCGCTATCAGTCTTATAAGGGGTCTGTGGGTAAGGCAGCCCCTAACTTGTTAGAGCGCAACTTTATAGCTAAAGCACCCAATCAAAAGTGGGTGACTGATGTGACGGAGTTCAGTATCAAGGGCGAGCGAGTTTATCTCTCACCCATCCTGGATCTATATAACCAAGAGATCATCTCCTATGAGATTGCTGATCGACCACAGATTAGCTCAGTAATGCAGATGCTAAAGAGCGCCTTCAAACGACTCAAGAATGAAGACAGGCCAGTATTGCACTCAGACCAAGGCTGGCAATACCAAATGGGGCTTTATCAACAAGCCTTGCACAAGCAGGGCATTACTCAAAGCATGTCTAGAAAAGGTAACTGCTTAGACAACGCAGTGATGGAAAACTGGTTCGGGATTATGAAAACAGAGTTCTTCTATCGGAGAAGGTTTGAAAGTATCGAATCATTTAAAACAGAACTAAAGGAATACATCCACTACTACAACCATGATCGAATCAAGCAAAAGCTAAAGGGATTAAGTCCGGTGCAATACCGAACTCAATCCCTCGTGCTAACCTAACTAAACTGTCCAACTACTGGGGGTCAGTTCAGAGGGTGGCTTTTGTTTAGCTGCCGAATACGCGAGCCTTAGTTAACGCCGTGGAGCTCCACATCAAATACCAGGGTGGCATTTGGAGGAATAACGCCACCCGCGCCGCGAGGGCCATAGCCCATCTCGGAAGGAATGATGAGGGTACGTTTGCCACCAATTTTCATGCCAGCTACGCCTTGATCCCAGCCTTTGATCACATGACCAGCACCCAAAGGGAAGCTAAAGAGTTGGCCACGATCTAAGGAGCTATCAAACTTTTGACCTTTATGGTCAGTAGCCTTCTCGTCATAAAGCCAGCCGGTGTAATGTACATCCACATGATTACCTGCTGCAGCCTCTTTGCCTTCGCCCACAACAGTATCGATTTTTTTCAGTTCACTCATGATGTTTTCCTATTTCACACAAATTGATTGGCTAGTATATTCTGAGCTCTGTAAATTCCTTCGGTAATCATGCAATAGCGAAAACGTATGACAAATTATTGGCCAAATTCTGCATATAGCACCCTGACCATCAGTTCTGATGATCAGTTGTTGGTGACAGATGACTTTTTGCGTACTTATATGGAGAGGCCGGAGCTCAAGCTAGTTCCCGAATCTTGCGCTATCGAACGTTCGCTCCATCAACGTTTAACTGACAACCCTCGTACAGATGTTACTGATGATGAAATCTCGGCGATGGCTGATGAGGATATTCAGGAGAACTATCGTGTTTGGCTGCGTTATCGGAAGCGTTTATTAGGGGCAAGCTCCCTAGAGAACTTTTATATGAGTTTGTTTAAGGGTGAGGGAGTAGACGTACCGCCTTTATTTATTGCTCAACTCGCCCAAATTTTTATTAGACATATCCTGGGTAACGATGCACATCCACTGGAAGCCCGTATGGGCGAGCTCTTTTTCAGAACTCAGAAGATTACTGTTATCGAGGATGGCATTGTGATGGGCGCAGACGATGAGGTAGTTGCGCGCAATGCTCAGGCTAGTGATACGGGCAACATCATGGATTTGCTTAAAGGCAAGTCAATGACGATGCGTTCAGCCGATCTGGATGTGCTACATGAAGACAATGCTGATACCTATTGGACTAGAAACGAAGATTTTGATTTAGCGGTTCAGCTCAATTTTGAGCATGAGCCTATTAACTATTTTTGTCGCGTCTTAGAAAAATGGATAAAGCATTTTCTGGGGGTTAGCGTACGCATTACTCCCATGCAGCAAATCACGGATCCTAAGTGGTCATGGCATGTTGGTCTAGATGCAGCCGCTACTGAAATACTTAATAAGCTTTACAACAAAGAGTTGGTAGAAGCAGATGAGTTACAAAAGGTGATTTGTTTATTTCGTCTAGACTTTATCGATGAAGCTGCCGTAGCTAAGGCACAGGCTGGTAAGCCGGTATATATGGCTATTGCCATGAACAACCAGCAGCAGCTGAAGTTAAAGCCTCAAAATCTATTGTTTAACTTGCCGCTAGCTAAAGCCTCTTAGGCCGTGACTCGCGATTTTCTCCGTTGCTGAGCAAGCCAGAAAATCGCCAGACCGCTCACTACAACAGGGATGAGTGATCCCCAATTGAGGATGCTCCAACCATGTGAAGTGACAAGGGCGCCTGATCCAAAAGAAGTGAAGGCCATAGTTCCAAAGACGAAGAAATTAATGGCAGCCTGTGCTTTGTCGCGCTCATTGGGTCGATAGGCAGTCATTGCTAAAGAGGTGGCGCCAGTAAATAAAAAGTTCCAGCCAACACCGAGTAAAAATAAAGCGATAAAGAATTGATGGAGATCGGTTCCGGTAAGGGCGATTGCAATGCAGATGAAGTTCAGAAGCACCCCAGTCCCCATGATCTTTAATACCCCAAATCGTTGGATAAGTGATCCTGTAAAAAATCCAGGGGCAAACATGCCAATCACATGCCACTCCAGAACTAAAGCGGTGTCCGAGAATGGTAATCCACAGATTTGCATTGCTAAAGGTGTGGCGGCCATGAGTAGATTCATGACCCCATACCCCAATGCTGCACCAATGATGGCAACCATAAAGACGGGCTGCTGGAGAATGACTTTCAGTGGGCGTCCATCAGTGAGGGCATGCTGGGTCTTTAGCTCTTGTGGAAAACGAATGAACTGCATCACGAAGATGCCAATGAACCCGGCAATGGATAGAGTGAGATAGGCTCCCAGAAAGGCGGTATCAAAAAGATCTCGCGTCCAGGAGGCTAGATTGGGTCCAATAACTGCGCCAAGGATGCCACCAGCTAATACCCAAGAAATCGCCTTATCGCGTTGACTGTGGTCTGTCAGTTCTGCTGCAGCAAAGCGATAGAGCTGCCCATTAGCGCTGTAATAGCCTGCAATAAAGGTCCCCAAGACCAACAGCCAAAAGTTTCTCGTGATGGCGGCGTAGGCGCATAGCAGTGCTGAGAGCATTGCTACTAGCAAGCCTAATTGGAACGAAACTCTGCGCCCAAAGTAGTTTTGAGATTTAGCCACAATGGAGGTTGAAAAGGCGCCCCCGACAACATAGCCCATGACGGGTAGGGTAGCCATCCAGCTGGCTGGCGCAAGGCTGAGCCCAACAAGCCCATTGATGGCGATAAAAGTGACGTTATTGGTGAGGAATAGCCCCTGACAAATGATCAGCAGCACCAGATTTTTGTTTAGTAAAGGATGTTTGCTGGTCATGGCATGCAGTGTACAGTGAATTTGAAGCTTCGGTTGTCTCGGTGGATTCCCTTAAATTGCCCTTTATCAGACACTTTAAGGTGCAAAACCAGCATTTTTGCCAAGCCTGATGATTTAAAATAGAGATCTCGCCTCATTGGCAAAAGGTGCGCTAAAAGCGACTTGCAAAATGTGGATTTGAGGGCGACAGGGTAAAAACCTGACTCTGTAATTTTTTCAATATTGAGGAAACATTCATGGCTTCAGAGCAATCAAAGATTATTTATACGCTGACAGATGAGGCGCCACTTTTGGCTACTCGCGCATTTCTGCCAATTATTCGTACTTTTGCAGCTCCCGCTGGTGTGGAGATTGTGACGAGTGATATTTCAGTTGCCGCCCGTATCTTGGCTGAGTTTCCTGAGTGCTTGACCCCTGAACAGCAAGTTCCTAATAACTTGGCTGAGCTAGGTAAAATGACTTTATTGCCTGATACCAACATTATTAAGCTGCCAAATATTAGTGCTTCCGTACCTCAGTTACTTGCAGCCATTAAAGAGTTGCAATCTAAAGGCTACAAGATTCCTGATTTCCCTGAAGATCCAAAAACGGATGAAGAAAAATCCATTCGCACTCGCTATTCCAAATGTTTGGGTAGCTCAGTAAACCCTGTATTGCGCGAAGGTAACTCTGACCGCCGTGCACCTCCTGCTGTGAAACGTTACGCTCGTAAAAATCCACACTCGATGGGGGAGTGGAGTCAGGCGTCACGTACTCACGTTTCTCATATGCATGGCGGCGATTTTTATGCTGGTGAGAAGTCCATGACCTTGACTAAGGCTTGTGATGTGAAGATGGACTTGGTGACAAAGAGCGGCAAGACTATTGTCCTTAAACCAAAGGTCTCTTTATTAGCTGGCGAAATTATCGACAGCATGTACATGAGCAAAAAAGCGTTATGTGAGTTCTACGAGAAAGAAATCGAAGACGCTTATAAGACCGGCATGATGCTGTCCTTGCACGTCAAGGCAACCATGATGAAGGTTTCTCACCCAATCGTGTTTGGTCACGCGGTAAAGATTTTCTACAAAGATGCTTTTGAAAAGCATGCCAAGCTGTTTGAAGAATTGGGCGTAAATGCTAATAACGGCATGAGCAGCCTGTATGAAAAGATCAAGACTTTGCCAGAATCTAAGCGCGAAGAAATCATTCAAGATTTGCATGCCTGCCACGAGCATCGTCCAGCATTGGCGATGGTGGACTCTGCTAAAGGTATTACTAATCTTCATTCCCCAAGTGATGTGATCGTAGATGCTTCTATGCCTGCAATGATTCGTGCTGGTGGAAAAATGTGGGGTGCTGATGGTCGTTTGCATGATACGAAGGCAGTCATTCCAGAAAGTACCTTTGCCCGTATCTATCAAGAAATGATTAATTTCTGTAAGACGCACGGTAACTTTGATCCAACGACTATGGGTACAGTGCCTAACGTCGGCTTGATGGCTCAACAGGCTGAAGAGTACGGTTCACACGACAAGACTTTTGAAATTCCTGAAGCTGGTGTGGCACGCATCGTTGCCGATGATGGCACCGTATTGCTTGAACAACATGTGGAAGAGGGCGATATCTGGCGTATGTGTCAGGTTAAAGATGCGCCAATTCGTGATTGGGTCAAGTTGGCCGTAAATCGCGCGCGTCTTTCTAATACTCCAGCAGTATTCTGGCTCGATGAATACCGCCCACATGAAGCTGAATTGATCAAGAAGGTCAATACCTACCTCAAGGATTACGATCTGACTGGTGTAGATATTCAAATCATGTCCCAGACTCGTGCAATGCGTTATACCTTAGAGCGAGTGATTCGTGGCAAGGACACGATTTCTGTGACTGGTAATATTTTGCGTGACTATCTCACCGACTTATTCCCAATTATGGAATTAGGTACTAGTGCAAAGATGTTGTCCATCGTGCCTTTAATGGCTGGCGGCGGCTTGTTTGAAACTGGCGCTGGTGGATCAGCTCCTAAGCACGTTCAACAGTTGGTAGAAGAAAATCATTTGCGTTGGGATTCACTTGGCGAGTTCATGGCTTTAGCTGTATCTCTTGAGGATATTGGTGATAAGACAGGTAACAACAAGGTAAAAATCTTAGCCCGCACTTTGGATGAAGCGACTGGTAAGTTATTGGATAACAATAAGTCACCTTCACCACGAACTGGTGAGTTAGATAACCGCGGTAGCCAGTTCTACCTTGCTATGTACTGGGCTGAAGCATTGGCTGCTCAAACAGAAGATAAAGAATTGCAAGCGCACTTCGCTCCTTTGGCAAAATCTTTGATTGAGAATGAGCAAAAGATTGCGGATGAACTCAAAGCGGTTCAAGGTAAGCCAGCAGATATTGGCGGTTACTTTATGCCCGATTCTGAGAAGTTTGAAGCGGTAATGCGTCCTAGTGCTACTTTGAATGCAGCCTTAAAGGCAGCAAACGCATAATAGGTATAAGCGATAAGTATTTAAATTTTAAAATAGCTTTAGTATTTAAAGGCAAACCTTCGGGTTTGCCTTTTTTATTTATAAATCTTATTTTGAGATATGCCAAAACCAAAAGACCTGGTTGAATTGAGTTATCTGAGTGAAGCGGTCTCGGATATGTCTTTTCTTGGCTTAATGCGCTTGCTAGAATCGGCGCGCGCGTTTAATCAAAAAAATGGTGTTACCGGCATTCTTTTGTATGACAACCAGCAGTTTGGTCAAATCATAGAAGGTGAGCACGCTAATGTCATGAAGGCCTGGAAACGCATTCAGGAAGATAAGCGCCATCATCGTGTTGAGCTGTTAGAAATTCGTGAAATTACTGAACGTAACTTTCCAGATTGGTTGCTGCGCTTTTACGGCGGAGAGACCCTCACTCGAGACTATCCGGCTCTCACTGATATGGTTGGGGGTATGGATAAGCATAGCCTGGCTTTGATGAACAAAATGCGCGCGAGCCTATCTTAAGCAAGAAATTCCCATCGGTAGCAAAATAGGTTTATTACATTCATGGGAGTGCAACATGCGTTTTACTGATAAGACCATTCTTGCGGGTGATATCACTCCAAAAACCGTATTTGAAAACCGCCGTAATATTATTAAGACTGCTGCTGCAGGGGGTTTCGGAATGGCGCTGGCGCCCTGGTTCTCTAGGGAAGCGCTTGCTGTCAGTCCGGAAAAGTTGGCAGCTACCCTTAATCCCGCCTATGCGAATAAGGATGATTTGACTGCCCTGAAGTACGTCACCAGCTACAACAACTTTTATGAGTTTGGTACTGATAAGGCTGATCCAGCGGCATATGCAGATTCTTTGCAGACAAGACCATGGACTATCTCGATCGAGGGATTGGTCAAAAAGCCAATGACACTTGATATTGATGCCTTTCTCAAGCTGGCTCCAATGGAAGAGCGAATTTATCGGATGCGCTGTGTTGAGGGTTGGTCTATGGTCATCCCTTGGGATGGTTACTCACTTTCTAAGCTCATTAATAAAGTCGAGCCACTGGGATCTGCAAAGTATGTGGAATTTATTTCCTTAGCTGATCGCAAGCAAATGCCGGGCGTGAAGAGCAATATTATTGATTGGCCCTATCGTGAAGGCTTGCGCATGGACGAGGCCATGAATCCATTAACGCTACTGACTTTTGGTCTATATGGCGAAGTCTTGCCAAAACAAAATGGTGCGCCAGTCCGCATAGTGGTGCCCTGGAAATACGGCTTTAAGAGCGCTAAGTCGATTGTCAAGATCCGTTTTACAGAAGAGATGCCTAAGACTAGCTGGAATCAGTTCGATGCACGTGAGTATGGCTTCTATTCCAATGTCAATCCTCAGGTAGATCACCCGCGTTGGAGTCAAGCGGTTGAGCGTCGCATTGGCGACCCTAAGGGCATGTTTGCGCCAAAAGTTAAAACCCAGATGTTTAATGGCTATGGCGACCAAGTAGCTAGCATGTATACGGGCATGGATCTGAAGAAGTACTATTAGTAATGAGCAAAATTTACTCATTACTTTTTAGTGCCTGCATTTTGTTGTTTCACTTTTCTGCTTACGGGCAGGGAAGTGATACACCGGTAAAGACGATTCCCTCTCTAGATGTGCAGCGTTATTTAGGTACTTGGTATGAGATTGCCAAATACCCCAATTGGTTTCAGAGGAAGTGCGTCAGTAATACTAGGGCGGTCTATTCAGCTAGGGCTGATAGCACGCTAAAAGTGCTTAATAGCTGCAAAACGGCTGAAGGCGATTTATCAGAGGCCGAGGGTACGGCAAGGCAGATTGGGGTAAAAGACTCTCCCAGGCTGGAGGTGCGATTTGCACCTGAGTGGCTGGCCTTTATCCCTTTGGTATGGGGCGATTATTGGGTGATTGACCTAGATCCTCAGTATCAAGTGGCTGTCGTGAGTGATCCTCGCCGTGAATATCTTTGGATTCTGTCCAGAACGCCACAGTTAGACAAAAAAGTCTATGAAGACGCCTTGGTGCGCATACAAGCGCAGCAGTTTGATGTGCGGAAGCTAGAGTTAACTCCACAAGCAACTACCAAGTAAACACAAAGCTCCTAAGTTATGACTGCGCATTTTCTGCCCCCAGGAATTGAAGTCTTTGAAAGAGGCTGGCTCTCAGCCAATAATATTTTTCACTTTGGTGAAAATGATGCTTCCTTAGTGGATTCTGGATATTGTGCTCACCAAGATCTGACTATCGGTTTAGTTCGGAATGCTATGCAAAAGCATCGCCTACTGAAATTAAATAAGATGGTGAATACCCATCTACATTCAGATCACTGTGGCGGCAATGCTGCCTTAGTAGAGTCTTTTCATTGCGAGGTATACATTCCAGCTGCTGAAGCGATAGCAGTTAAAAACTGGGATAGCACTCTATTAAGCTACGACAACTTGGGGCAGGAGTGCCCACAGTTTCCGTATCAGGGTGTATTAGTTCCAGGCGAGGAAATATTGCTAGGAAGATATTTTTGGAAGATATTGGCGGCACCAGGGCATGATCCACACTCTGTCATGCTATATCAGGCGGATCATCGCATCTTGATTTCAGCAGACGCCCTATGGGAAGAGGGCTTTGGGGTTATTTTCCCAGAGCTCTGGGGGGAGGCGGGTTTTGAGGAGGTAGCACAAACCTTGGATCTAATAGAGGCCTTGCCAGTCAATCTGGTGATTCCTGGGCATGGCGCACCTTTTGTAGATGTTTCTAAATCTCTTGCCTCAGCAAGATCAAGATTGGATTACTTGGCCTCCGATCCAGATCGAAATGCACGCCACGGCGCTAAAGTATTGCTGAAATATCGTCTCTTGGAATGGCGCAGTCGTGATCTTGCGCAAGTGAATGAATGGATTGTGAAAACGCCGGCATTAATGAGCGCAGCAAAACTGCTCAATATGAACATAGATGAATTTACGCAGTGGTTACCTAAGGCCTTGGTCAAATCCGGCGCAGCAAAAATAGAGAATAAGACCTTAGTTGACCTTGGTTGATCTTAACCAATCTTTTTTCATCATCTGCTTTAAAAGCTAAGTGAAATTTTGCCGTACACAGTCCAGTTGTAGAGTTGGTACGTTTGCACTACTTGCTTAGCTCCACCAATAGCGATTAGAAGGTTTTTATTAATGCGTTGAGTTACCATAGCGTCGATTGGCACAAACCAGCCACCACCTGCTGAGTTATATACAGCCCCATTTTCATCCCAGAAGCGAAGCTGTGTATTGGGACTCAGGTTTAGACCTACCGTTGGATAAAGCTCAAGATGATTATCAACTGGAGGCAAGCTAGCGCTGGAGGGCGCCTTGCGATTGAAGCCCATCATGTATCTCGCGAGAGGCGAAATATCCGAAAGAATATTTTGACCACCACCTGCGGGTTTAAAGGAGGCGCTTACCTGAGGCCCTGCTAGCCATTGACCCGTGTTGCCGAGCGGGGCCAATATCCTGGCTCCAACATTTGCCAACCAATCAGCTTGACCGCCCCAAATGGTGAGCATTGCATTGTTGGGTGAGTAAGTACCGGTGGATTGTGCAGCAAGCGTTGGTCCATAGACGGCGGTATAAGCGGTATCCAACCTCATCGTGCCATGCCAGCTACCAAGATTTAAGGGGTTGTAATAGCGTAATTTAAGCGTATCAGCATAATTTCCAGATCCCTGGGCAGCATGGTAGTCCCAGAACTCCAGTATGTGATCTTGAGATCTTTCTTGGGATGCATTAACAAGCCCTAAAATGGGCGTGGAAGAGGGTTGCTCCGTGGCGCACACTATAACGGCAGGAATGCATAGCAAGGAGAAGGTGAGCGCACGCAGAAATACCATATAGGCATTAATATTAAATTACAAAACACTATTTACTAAAGATTTGAAGAGGAAGTATGGAACATACCGTATTAGTTACTGGCGCAACCGCTGGATTTGGAGAGGCAACTGCCCGACGTTTTTTAGCCCATGGTAATAAAGTTGTGGCTGTCGGCAGAAGGGCGGATCGTTTAGAAGCTCTAAAGAACTCCTTGCCTGCTGAGCAGCAGAAAAAACTTCACACCTTGGTACTGGATGTTTGTGACAGCACTCATGTAGACACTCTGGCCAGTACTTTGCCGGCAGAGTTTTCTAAAGTGACTGTTTTAGTTAACAACGCCGGTCTTGCTTTAGGTCTTGAGCCAGCTTACCAAGCAAAGATTTCCGATTGGGATCAAATGATTGATACCAATATTAAAGGTTTAGTTCACATGACTAGGGCCTTTTTACCTGGAATGGTTGAGCGTAAATGCGGTCACGTTATTAATATAGGATCGGTAGCAGGTCTGTATCCCTACCCCGGCAGTAATGTATATGGTTCTACGAAAGCATTTGTTAAGCAATTTAGTTTAAATTTGCGCGCTGACTTATTGGGAACGCCCTTGCGCGTCACCTGTGTTGAACCAGGCTTAAGTTCGGGTACCGAGTATTCGAATGTTCGCTTTAAGGGTGATGATGAAAAAGCAGATAAAGTCTATGAAGGTGTTCACGCCTTAAGTGCGGATGATATTGCGGAAGCAATTTATTGGACTGCTA
This sequence comes from Polynucleobacter sp. MG-28-Ekke-A2, assembly GCF_035012985.1. Classification (NCBI taxonomy): domain Bacteria; kingdom Pseudomonadati; phylum Pseudomonadota; class Betaproteobacteria; order Burkholderiales; family Burkholderiaceae; genus Polynucleobacter; species Polynucleobacter sp. MG-28-Ekke-A2. The sequence continues at coordinate 10,855 of NZ_JAYGQU010000004.1, forward strand.
CTTTACCTGCGCATATGAATATCAATGCCCTTGAAGTGATGCCGGTTCAGCAATCATTTGCTGGCACAACCTTGCATCGAGGCGCCCTATAAGGTCTACGGCTTCCAGTGATAAAACTTGGGGTACACGCGCATGACTACGGGGCCATCAAAGTCCCATGACTTGCAGGTGCCCAAGTAAAGCGGTGGCTTATCGCCATTCGGATCAAAGAATGCCCCTGGAATGGATTGATAAGCTGCGGTAGCAAGGTTGAAGAGAAGTTCGCGCAAATGCGTGCAGCCTTTAATTCCACCAAGGTGGTTATCAATCGTTTTTCGCCAGCCCTTACCTAGCCGCTCTCCAATGAGGGAATCCATCGGCGGAATAGCTGCTGTGCATTCTGCATGGGGTTGCCCATCCATGACTGCTTCAATCCCTTTGATGACAAACTCTTTATCAAGCGTGACTCGTACCCACATATCATGAAAGGCTTCGCCCGGCTGCCAGGTTTTTGCACTTGTTTGAAAAGGGTTTGTCTTGAAATCTTTGAGATGACCCTCGATATCCCATAAACCATCTTCCCTTGCATAACCCTGAAAAGTAATTTCTCGGGTATGTAATAGGGAGCGTGGTTTTGGGGTGGATAGCATGGTGATGGGATTATTTAATTGAGGGTTATCTAATGATAATGAATTGCAGCATATGAATACTCAACTCAATGGGGGCCTGCTCTGTAGTATGCTCTGCAGCATATGGCAAAACCTATTTCCCTAGAAAAAATTCTTTTTAGCCAAGGCTTTGGCACCCGTCGCTATTGCAGTGATTTGGTATATGCCGACCTAGTTAAAGTGAACGGCGCGTTGGCTGATGACCCGGAAGAAAGAATTGCCACCGACAATCTGATGCTGAACGTAGAGGGTAAAGACTGGGAGTATCACGAGAAAGCTTATCTTGCTTTTAATAAGCCAGCGAATTACGAGTGCTCGCATAAAACGACACACCATCCCAGTGTTTATAGCTTGCTACCAAGTCCTTTTGTTGAGCGAGGACTCCAATGCGTTGGGCGCCTGGATTATGACACCACCGGATTGCTCTTGATCTCGGATGATGGTCAGTTTATTCATAAGATGACGACCCCAAAGAAAAATATTGGTAAGGTCTATGAAATCACAACACCAGAGCCGATTACGCAAAAACAAATTGATCATTTGATGAGTGGCGTTGTGCTTGATGATGACCCAAAACCTTGCTATGCCACAGCATGCAAGCAAGTATCTGAACATGTCCTAGCAATGACGATAGTTGAAGGGCGCTATCACCAGGTAAAGCGTATGATGGCAGCTGTTGGAAATCATGTCGCCAAACTGCACCGTACTGAAATTGGGGCATACCGAATGCCTACAGATTTGGCAGAAGGTGAATGGCGCTGGCTCTATCCAGAAGACTTAAAGCAGCTCTCGCAAAGTGTTGCTGTTTAAAGGAGATTCTGTGTTGATTGATGGCATCGATTTGAAAAAAGAAATTCCGTTGTGGTCTTTGCAGGCCTGTGGCAAAAAGATATCGAGGGAGTTTACTTTTGTAGACTTCAAAAAAGCTTTTGAATTTATGACGCTCTGTGCGCAGTATGCGGAAGAAATTGACCATCATCCAGATTGGTCAAATACTTGGAATAAAGTGACTGTGGAATTGAGTACGCACTCAGTCGGCGCTTTAACTAAACTAGATATTCAGTTGGCAAAGGCAATGGATGCCTTTGCTTCCCAAGTAAATCAACACTAATTAGTGTTCGTCGCCTTCGTGCTCTTCCTCATTCATGCTCATGAGGATGGTAGCTAGCAAGCCATAGACTACTTCGGTGGAGATCATGCCATCTTCATCTAGTTCATCAATTAAGTCGTTCAGACGGTCTTCGGTTGGCTCGTTGAGCAAGGTCATTGCACACTCGCACCCATAGTCAAAATCTTCGTCATTCTGGGTTTGGTTCTCTTCAGTCATATTTATCCTTGATTGAGCTTTCAGGATAGCAAATTACAGCCTAATTCGATAGGGTTTTGCCCTAGACCGAGACATTTATGTGCGAGCGCAAAAAGTTCAGAATGATTTATAGTCTTTTGAAAACAAAACCATAGGAGACAACATGCAATTAGACATTAATGGTCAGGTGCAGAGTATTGATGTAGAGCCAAATATGCCCTTATTGTGGGCTATTCGGGAAGTGGTAGGACTCACTGGTACGAAGTATGGCTGTGGAGTTGCGCAATGCGGAGCCTGTACCGTCTACCTCAATGGTGAGCCAGTACGTTCTTGTTCAATTCCAGTATCTGCCGTTGGTAAAGCCAAAATTACTACCATTGAAGCACTCTCTAAAAACAATACGCATCCAGTACAGCAAGCATGGGTTGCACTCGATGTGCCTCAGTGCGGTTATTGCCAATCAGGCCAAATCATGGCAGCAGCCGCTCTTTTAAAGAGGAATTCAAAGCCTACGGATACAGACATCGATAATGCAATGGGTAATTTATGTCGTTGTGGAACGTACCAAAAAATTCGGGATGGAATTTATGTTGCCTCCGGTCAAAAGAAGTTGGCGGATGTTTTAGCGCAGTACAACGCCACTCCTGCGACACGTGGTTAAGGAGAAGAACATGACAACACAAAAACAAACTCCTGATTTAGAAAATTCTTCTCGTCGTGATTTCATCATCAAGGGCACTATGCTGGGTGGTGGGCTTATGCTGGGGATAGGCGCTTTACCCGATGCCGCATTCGCTCAGGCTAGCGCGAAATATGACCCGAATACGCCAACTCAAGCAGGTGATGCTGAAGTCAATGCTTGGGTCAGCATTAAGCCAGACGATACTGTCTACATCAGAATTGCTCGATCAGAGATGGGGCAGGGCACTCGTACGGGGCTGGCTCAATTGGTTACTGAGGAGCTCGAGTGCAATTGGAAAAAGGTTAAAACTCAGTCAGCTACGCCAGGACAAAGTTTGGCGCGCAAGCGCGTGTGGGGTGAGCACGGTACTGGTGGTAGCCGTGGCATTCGAATCTCTGAAGATTATGTGCGCCGTGGCGCAGCAGCAGCTCGCATCATGTTGATGCAGGCAGCTGCCAATCAATGGAATGTGCCCGTTGCAGAGTTGACTGTAGATAAGGGTGTGATCACACATAAAGCAACAGGTCGAAAAACGACCTACGGCAAAGTAGCCGAGCTGGCATCTACCTTAACTCCGCCTGATCCCAAGTCGATCACCTTGAGGGACCCTAGGGATTGGAAGGTTGCTGGGCAACCTTATGCGCGTTTAGATACTGCCAATAAGGTTAATGGATCAAAAGTATATGGTGTTGATTTACAGCTTCCAGGCATGCTCTGCGCTTCTGTAAAAGCTTGCCCTGTCTTTGGCGGCAAATTAGTGAGTTATGACGAAGCCAAAATTAAAGAAATGCGCGGTGTGAAGGGTGTAGTCAAGATTGATGACAGTACTGTAGCGGTGGTAGCTGATACCTGGTGGCATGCGAATACAGCACTCAATGCAATGCCCATTGTTTGGGACGAGGGTAAGGCTGCCAACGTCTCACAAGATGGCATTAATAAGATGTTGCGCGATGGTTTGGATGAAGAGGGTGACTTTTGGCAGCGTAAGGAAGGTGACGCACCTGCCGCCATCAATAGCGCTGCTAAGAAAGTAGAAGCCATCTATTACACGCCTTATCGTGCACACGTCACGATGGAGCCTATGAATGCCACCGTCAAAATCACGGGTGACCGTGCAGAAGCATGGGTACCAACTCAAAATGGCGAAGGTTCGCATGCAGCTTTATCTGAAGCTACTGGATTACCACTCGCGAATTGCGAAGTATATAAATTGGATTCTGGTTGTGGCTTGGGTCGTCGTGGATCTACACAAGACTTCACAACCTTTGCCGCCAAAGTGGCGCAAAAGTTTCCAGGGGTGCCGGTCAAAGTAATTTGGAGTCGAGAAGAGGATATGACTCATGATTACTACCATCCGATAGCGATGGCAAAAATGACTGCTGGGCTAGATAGTTTTGGCAATTTGACAGGCATGCATATTAAAGTTGCCGGTCAATCGATTAATGCCACATTGGCGCCACAGGCCATCAAAAATGGAAAAGATGAGCGTCAGCTCCAGGGCTTCTATGAGAAGGGTCCTGATGCGCAGCTTGGCTATACTTTCCCGACACTCTTAACAGAGTATGTAATGAAGAATACCCATGTGCCAGTTGGCCCATGGCGTGGCGTAAACACCAACCAAAACGGCATCTTCATGGAATGTTTTATGGATGAGTGCGCTAAGGCGGCAGGTAAGGATCCTGTGAAATTTAGGCAGGCGCTTATGCAAAGTCATCCAAAGCATTTGGGAGTGCTCAATGCTGCTGCGAAGAAGGCGGATTGGGATAAGCCTTTACCAGCAGGAACCTATCGTGGCGTTGCTCAGTTTATGGGCTATGCCAGCTACTCTGCTTGTGTTGCTGAAGTGACTGTACAGAATAATGTAGTGAAGGTTACGCGCTTGGTATTTGCTTTAAATTCTGGGCATGTCGTTAACCCCTACTTAACTCGAGAGCAAATTGAAGGTTCTGTGGCGATGGCATTGGGCGCAATCTTCTTACCAGAGATCTCGGTAGAAAAAGGCCGCATCAAACAGCAGAATCTGGATACCTACCCAATATTGAAGTTATCGGCCACACCAAGAGTTGAAACAGTTTTAGTGCCGAGTTTTGATTTTTGGGGTGGAGTGGGTGAGCCAACGATCTGCGTAGTTGGCCCCGCCGTTGCGAATGCCATTTCTGCTGCGATTGGTAGACCAGTTCGAAACTTCCCGCTGAGCAAGGAAGGTCTGAGTTTGGCTTAGTTTTAGCTTAAGTTTTAATCGTATTGCAATTAATTAAACGACCCCATTGATTCTGAATCAATGGGGTCGTTTAATATGGCTTATGAATTTGATTAAGACATCGGTCTTCTTGCTTTCTTTGCTGCCCTTAGCTCGCTTAGTTTGGCTTGGCGATCACGAAGGTTTGGGTGCTAATCCAATCGAATTCATCACCCGCTCTACTGGTACTTGGGCGTTAGTCTTTTTATGTATTACGTTGGCGATGACCCCCTTACGCTTAATTACGGGCTTGTCTGCTTGGATTAAGTTGCGTCGCATGTTGGGACTCTTTTGTTTCTTCTATGCCTGCATGCACTTTTCGATTTGGTTCTGGTTGGATCAGAATTTAAATATTCAGTCCATGTGGAGTGATGTTGTAAAGCGCCCCTTCATTACGATGGGCTTTCTGACTTTGGTATTGCTTGTCCCATTGGCAGTGACATCAAATCATTGGGCAGTTCGTCAGCTTGGTAGACGTTGGACTTTATTGCACAAGCTTGTGTACTTGATCGCATGCACTGCAATAGTTCACTATTGGTGGCACAAGGCAGGTAAAAATGATTTGGGAACAGTCTCGATTTATGCGGCAGTTATTTTTCTATTGCTGATGTGTCGCATCCCAGCGGTCAGAAAGATCCTCCAGAGTTACCGAAGTAATTCGCTTAGATGAAGTAATGGCTGCTGCCATACAATGAGTCTCATGAATACATTCTTTTCGAAGCTGAGCCCACTCCTGTTGTTGATGAGTGTTTTCGCTTGTTCCCAAACTCCTCCCTTGCCTCCTGGGTCGACCACTTATTCCCCATATACTCCCGGGCAGGTTCAGGAATTTAACCAGCAGCCCATGTCGCCAGTAGAAGGACCATTTGGTCCAGTTGATCCAAGAGCAGAAGATCTTCGTATAGCTAAAGAACGCGCAATGGATTCAAAATTTTATAATCAACCAAATGGTGAGGAAGAGGCTGAGTCTATAGAAACCCAATCAGCCGATCCTTATCAAGCCACAAGGCCTGTGATCACTTTCTAGGCTAGCGTTAGCTCAGGAATAGAGTCTATTTGCAATAGCGCTTGTGCTTCCTCTGGAGTGGCATTGAGCCATGCTTTAAAAAGTTCAGGTCGCAAGGGAACCACAGTACGTTTCTCATCCTCAGATTTATGCATACGCTTCATCACTGGGTGATTGCTAGCATCGATAGTGAGCATAGAAAATGAAACGATCAGTTCACCGGTTTCTGGTTCAGTCCAAGTATCCCAGATAGAGGCAATGGCCATTGGTTCGTGATTGGCTTGCTTGATAGCAGTACGGACTGCCTTACCAGATTCATAACAAGGCTCATAAAAAGCATCCGCTAGGGCTAAGGCGTAATGTCGCTTAGCCCAGGCGAATTTATAAGAAGGCTTTTCAGCTACCGTTTCAACTCTCGCGTTATAAGTTTTTCTGCCGAAGGTTTCTTCTTTAGCCCACGATGGCAACAGGCCAAAGCGTGCTAAGCCGATTGCGGTACGGTCGACATTATGACTTTTGAGGATGATGGGCCCTGGATGGGTTGGGAATACATCATGAGCCGTTGATATCGGTAAATCGAGGTCAAAGTGGGTTTTTACCCAATCAATATTTACGGTAGTGAGATATTGAACGCACATAGCGCTATTTTACTGCGCCTTATTGCTCTTGATCCCATACCTACTGGTAGTATTGAGGCTAAATTTTAGAAAGATATCCTCCTTATGAAACCTTTTGTCTCTGCATTGAATCCAATAGTCGTTCGTTTTATCGCCGTAGGCTTTTTGACCAGCGCGCTTGTTGGCGGTGCTTATGCCCAGCAGAGTGGTTTACCCATTAATGCTGCAGCCTCTGTTAATGGAACCATCATTACCAATGATATGGTGGAGCAGGGAATTAAAGTTGCGCTTTCACAAGGGCAAAAGGATTCTCCAGAATTACGTAAAGTAGTTATTGAGAAGTACATTGAGGTGTTGCTACTTTCGCAGCAAGCAGAAAAAGAGGGTTTAGCAAACTCAGAAAAAGCCAATACACAACTGATGATGATTCGTCAAAATTATTTGGCAGATCTAGAGCTATCAACTTATATGGCTAAAAACCCAATCACCGAAGCAGATGTTCAGGCTGAATACAACAAGGAGATTACCTCCTTGGGCCCTCAAGGCATGATTACCGAATATAAAGTGAGTGATCTTGCAGTAGCTAGCGAAGCCGATGCTCAAGCTGCCTTGGCACGTATTAAGAAAGGCGAGCCATTTGATAAGGTTGCTAAGAGCGTTTCCTTAGCGCCGAACAAAGTGCAGGGCGGTGCAGTGGGCTGGGTTCAGCCTGGTCAAGTGGCTCCACAGTTAGCTTCTGTATTGGCAACCCTTTCTAAGGGGCAGGTTTCACCAGCGCCAATTCAGATGCAGCAAGGTTGGTATTTAATCAAGCTGGAAGATAAGAAATCAAGCAAGCCACCAGCATTCGAGCAAGCTAAGGCAGCTATTCGTGCCGGCATGACACAAAGAAAGCAGTACGAATTCTTGGGCCAGATTGCAAAAGATGCAAAAATTGTGGTCCAGTAAAAACAGTAATGCTTTACCGTGAATAAGGACTCTAAGGAGTCCTTGTTTATTTTCGCTCTAGCGTAATGAAGCTAAAGGTAACATCACCTTCGGATCCAGGGGTGCGCTCTACTTCTTTCCAGTCCGACTTATCGGGAACTTCAAAAAAGGTATCGCCACCCTCAACATCCATATCGATCTCAGTAATGTAGAGTCGATCTGCTTTAGGAAAGGCCTGCGTGAAGAGTTGCTCGCCACCAATGACAAAAACACGTGGGAACTCACTTAAGCTATTCAGGGCCTCATCGAGTGATCCGACTAATTCGCCACCAGTAGCTTCATAATCTGAATTGCGGCTTACGATGATATTGCGACGACCGGGAAGTGGACGTCCAATGGACTCCCAAGTTTTACGACCCATGATCACAGGATGTCCCATGGTCACGCGCTTAAAGAACTGTAAATCAGCCGAGATCTTCCATGGCATTTGATTGTCACGGCCAATGACGTGATTACGTGAACGCGCAACGATCATAGAAATAGCAGGTTGAGTCATAAGTACGATTCTTAAATGGCTACAGGAGCTTTAATGTGAGGATGAGATTCATAGCCGATGATTTCGAAGTCTTCAAACTCATAATCAAAGATTGAATCAGGCTTGCGCAAAATATTAAGCTTAGGCAAGGGGAAGAAGTTCCTCGATAACTGAAGTTCCACTTGTTCTAGATGGTTGCTATACAAATGACAGTCGCCACCGGTCCAAACAAAGTCACCCACTTCCAGGTTACATTGTTGCGCCATCATGTGCGTTAGCAATGCATAGCTGGCAATATTAAAGGGCACGCCCAAGAAGATATCCGCACTGCGTTGGTAGAGCTGGCATGACAACTTGCCATCGGCTACATAAAATTGAAAGAAGGCATGACAAGGAGCCAAAGCCATGCGAGGAATATCAGCTACGTTCCAAGCAGAAACAATAATGCGACGCGAGTCTGGATTTTTTTTAATGGTCTCTACTACTTCGGAGATTTGATCGATATGCTGACCATTCGGCGCAGGCCATGAGCGCCACTGATAACCGTAGATAGGACCCAAATCACCATCGGGTGCTGCCCATTCATTCCAGATGGATACGCCGCGCTCTTTCAGCCAGTTATTGTTTGTACTGCCTTTGAGGAACCAGAGTAATTCATAGATGATTGACTTCAAATGAAGCTTCTTGGTGGTCACCATAGGAAAGCCATCTGCCAAGTTAAAGCGCATCTGGTGTCCAAATACGGAGACCGTGCCAGTTCCGGTCCTGTCGGACTTTTGAACCCCCTTGGCGAGGACTTCTTTCATGAGATCGTGATATTGATGCATATAGATTGGCTAAAAGTGGTTATGTATTAACGAATTAAGGATAGCTTACTCGAATGTGGGCGACTTGACTCCCAAGGCCTTGTGAAGCTTGGGAGAGGTTGTTGTGTACTGGAGTTGAATCTGTTTTTCGGGGTTTAGGTATGCTGCAGCAGCAAAGGCGGCAAGAGCTGCTTCATGGAACCCAGACAGAATCAATTTTTTCTTACCAGGGTAGACATTGATGTCACCAACGGCATAAATTCCGGGCATGCTGGTTTGGAAATTTTCTGTATCAACACAGATTTGTTTGCGATCGATATTCAGGCCCCACTCTGCAATCGGACCCAACTTAGGGGAGAGTCCGTAAAACACTAAAAGATCATCGAGTGGAAGCTGTTTTGTCTCACCATCAATATTGGTGAAAGTGATCTCAGAAAGCAGACCATCTTTTGCTTCATAAGCAGTAACTTGTCCAATTAACAATTGCATCTGATTACTGGCGCATAGCTCGCGCATTCTCGCAATCGATTTTGGCGCAGCCTTGAAATCATCACGACGATGGATTAGGGTAACGCTGGCAGCAATTTCGGAAAAATGAATTGCCCAATCTAGGGCTGCATCACCACCACCGCAAATCACAATTCGCTTTCCCGCGAATTGCTCAGGATTTTTAACATGATAGAAAAGTTGTTTCCCTACAAAGGCATTAATGCCTTCAAGGTTAATGGTGCGAGGCTGAAAAGCCCCAACACCACCAGCAATAAATACAGATCTACTCAGAAAGTGATTGTCTTGCGAGGTGCTAATCAGAAAGCGGCCATCGGCTTGGGGTTCAAGCGTACTAACCTCTTGATCCAGATGAAATTGAGCCTTAAAGGGTTCAATCTGTTTGAGTAAGTTATTGGTAAGTTCGCGACCAGTACACACTGGAATCGCAGGAATATCGTAGATAGGTTTATCTGGATAAAGCTCGATGCATTGACCGCCTACCTCTGGTAGCGAATCAATCACATGCGCTTTAATTTCTAAGAGGCCTAATTCAAAAACCTGAAAGAGACCCACAGGACCGGCGCCAATGATGACGGCATCGGTTTCTATAGGTTTATTCGACACCAATTTCTTTGGCTAGAAAATTACTTTACTAGCTGATCAAGTTTGTTTTTAACGTCTTTCCATTCTTCAGCATCTGGGAGAGCTGCTTTGGACTTAGTAATCGAAGTCCAAGAAGGGGAAAGTTCAGCGTTGAGTTTGATGAATGACTGTTGATCACCAGGAACATCATCTTCAGCGTAAATAGCGTTAACAGGACACTCTGGAACACAAACTGCGCAATCGATACACTCATCTGGGTCAATCACTAAAAAATTAGGACCTTCACGAAAGCAGTCAACTGGGCAAACATCAACGCAGTCGGTGTATTTGCAACGGATACAGGCTTCGGTAACAACGTAAGTCATGGTGGTTTTGTTTCAAGAGCCCCAAAAAGCCGGGTGCTAAGTTATAAAAGCTCAATTTTAGCTGAAATAGCCTATTTTTCAGGCGAAAGGGCCTATTTAGTTGAGGTAAAGTTCCCACTATGAATACACAGCCCAATAGCCCAGTTAATCAGCAAAAACCTAAGATTTTGGTGGCAAGAGCCATATTTCCAGAGGCATTAGCCAAATTAGAGGAATCTTTTGAGGTGAGATCCAATCAGGAGGATCGGATTTTTAGCTCTGAAGAGTTGCAAAAAGAACTCTCTGGGGTTGTAGGGGCTTTAGTTGCAGGTAGTGAAAGAATTGATGTAAACGCCTTAATGCATGCCAAAGATCTGAAAATTGTGGCCAATATTTCTGTGGGGTATAACAATTTTGATGTGCCAGCAATGACTGCTGCTGGTGTGATGGCAACGAATACGCCAGATGTTTTAACTGACACAACGGCTGACTTCGGATTTGCTTTATTGATGGCAACCGCAAGGCGCATAACTGAATCTGAGCACTGGGTGCGGGCAGGGCAGTGGGACAAATGGTCGATTGTGAATAACCCCCTTGGCATGGATTTGCATCACAGTACAGTAGGCATTATTGGTATGGGTCGAATTGGCCAAGGCATAGCCAAGCGTGCATTAGGTTTTGGTATGAATGTGATTTATCACAATCGCAGTCATTTATCAGAGGCTGATGAAAGAGCCTGTGGCGCTAAGTATGTCTCTAAAGAAGAATTGCTTCGCACAGCTGATCACGTAGTTCTAGTGCTGCCTTATAGCGCCGAGAGTCATCATACGATTGGCGCCAAAGAAATTGCTCTCATGAAACCAACGGCAACCCTGATAAACATTGCTCGTGGTGGTATTGTGGATGATGCAATGCTGGCTCAAGCTCTCAAGGAGAAACGAATCTTTGCAGCCGGCTTAGACGTATTTGAAGGTGAGCCCAAAGTGCATCCTGAACTATTGAAATTGAGTAACGTAGTACTTGCTCCACACATTGCTAGTGCTACAGAAAAAACACGTAGAGCGATGGTGGATTTGGCGGTAGATAACTTACGTGCAGTGCTTGCAGGAAAAAAACCACCCAGCCTTATTAACGCCGAAGTTTATAAAACTTAGTAAAAATAAAGCCGAGCATTACTCGGCTTTATTTATTGGAGATAACTCCGAATATCCAATGTTTACTCAGCATCAATTTCTTCTGGCAATTCGCGTAACGCTAATTCAATACCGCCGAATTTTCCAGCAACCCAGTTATAGACTTTGCAGGCGATCCACAACAATCCAAACCCGAGCAGGGCATTGAGAATGAGTGCGGATAACACAGTAAATCCTGGGATAGCACCGTCACGAATGAAGGCTACAAACAAAGCCAACAATACGATTGGTACAGAGAAGCAGAGGTAAACCAAAACTAAGGTTTTGGCGGTATGCATTGGGTCTAGAAAGACGAGTTCTTTTTTGCTAAGTTTCATGATGACGCAATCTTAAAGCAGTCCATCAAAAAGCGCTATATCTACCCAGTCTCCAGCGGCAACATTTCCTTGCTCATGACCTAGGATCACAAAGCAGTTGGCCTCACTCATCGAGCGCAAAATTCCAGCACCTTGGCTGTCAGTTAGCCTTACTGCTGGTTTGCCATCGACTCCACGTCCTAGAATAGCGCGTTGAAATTCTGTACGACCTGGTTTTTTTCGAATGGGAACTTCGGCAATGGCCTGGGTAAGAGGTGGCTCAGTCTGATTGGCACCATTGAGCTGTAGAAGTGCTGCTCGGACAAATTGATAGAAGGTCACCATGACTGCTACGGGATTACCGGGTAGGCCAAAGAAGAGTGTTTTGCGAGCAGGAGATTTTTCAGCGACTGGTTTGAGAACTCCAAACGCCATAGGGCGTCCTGGGCGCATGGCGATTTTCCAGAAACCGACATCGCCTAACTCTTGCATGATCTGTTTTGTGAAATCTGCTTCACCAACCGAAACGCCCCCAGAAGAAATCAATACATCTGCTTTGCTAGCGGCATCGATAAAGGCTTGCTTCAAAAGGGTGGGATCATCGCGCACAATGCCGCAGTCAATGATCTCTAAATTCAGGCGATTAAGTAAACCAGTAAGGCTGTAGCGATTGCTGTCATATATGCTGCCTGCATCCAATGCTTGGCCTAGCGCACGCAATTCATCACCGCAAGACAGAATAGCTACTTTGAGTTTGCGCTTTACAGGTAAGGAGGCAATGCCAAGTGATGCGGCTAGACCTAGATCAGAAGGGCGCAGTAAGCGGCCGGCAGCAATTGCGGGTTTGTCCTTTTGAAGGTCCTCGCCACGTAGGCGTCTGTTCTCGCCAGGCTTTAATTGATCTTGCTTGAATTCAATTACATTCTCATCTTTGTCACTTGTGAATTCTTGTGGAATGACGGTATCGCAGCCAGTGGGCATTAGTGCGCCCGTCATGATCTTGAGGCATTTCCCAGGACCAATGCTGCCTTCAAAGGGTTTGCCAGCAAGCGCTGTACCAATCACTCTTAAGGTGATGGCCGTGCTGTTGGTGTCGAGACATTTGCCATCAAATGCAAAACCATCCATAGCTGAATTGTCTGCAGCCGGAACATCAATAGGTGAAAGTAAATCGGCTGCCAATATCCGATTAATCGCTTGATCCAATGGAACAGTTTCAACATCTGCAGGATCATTAATCGTCTTAGATTCTTCAATGAGATCTTCTACCAACGCAGCAATTGCCTTGCGTGCATCATCAACATGAAGTGACGAGGTCAAGAGAATTGGTTGGTTTGGGGAATGACTCATGCCGATACTTCTTCTAGTGACTTTAGCTCTTCAGGGGTATTTATATTGGCGAATACCTGCGGATCTTCAAAAACCACAGTGCTACTTCTCAACCCTTTAAACCAACGATCAATTTTGAGATCCCCTTTTTGGAGAAATTGATTCAATGAATCTTGCAAGTTACTACGCATAAGACAAAAAACAGGCTGTGCCCATACTTTACCATCCGCTTCTTTGGTAGAGGCGTACACCAATTCAAAATCCCCTCGCTCCATCTCGGTAATTAATAACTCTGCGAGATTATTGGGTAGCAAGGGTGAGTCGCAAGGTGAAGTTAGGAGATAAGCCGTCTTGCAGGACTTCAAGCCTACAGAGAAGCCTGCTAACGGCCCTGAAAAATCTGGCGTTTCATCCATGATCACTGGATACCCATAGCTCGCATACTTTGTGATGTTGCGGTTGGCATTAATCACAATGGTTTGTACCTGGGGCTTGAGTTTTACGATAGCTGACTCGATGAGTGGTTTACCGTGAAAAGGGATTAAGCCTTTATCAATGCCACCCATGCGTTGTGCTCTCCCGCCAGCAAGTATGAGTCCAGTAATGTCTTCAGTAGAAATCATTAACCACCAATGTAAGACATTTCAACCTTGCGGTTACCAGATAACAGATTCGCGGTATGCGAACCTCGAATTTCTGAATAGTGATCATTGCGAGTTGACCAGGTATTCATTACTGCATTAGCGATTTCTAAATCACTCTTGCTGGAGCGCAATAGGGTTTTGAAATCAAAACCTTCATTGGCAAAAAGGCAGAGATACATTTGCCCATCAGTCGAGATGCGCGCTCTAGAGCATTCATGACAGAACGTTTGAGTAACACTGGAGATCACGCCAATCTCGCCAGAGCCATCGACATAGCGCCAACGCTGTGCAACTTCGCCGGTGTAGTTGGCTTCAACAGGCTCCAGAGGAAAGGCTTCATGAATCCTGGCAATGACTTCTTTGGATGGAAGTACCTGCTCCATATTCCAGCCATTAGAGCTACCCACATCCATAAATTCAATAAAACGCAGAATGACGCCACTACCTTTAAAGTGCTTAGCCATTGCAACAATCTCATGATCGTTGGTACCTTTTTTCACCACCATATTGACTTTGATGTTCTGGAAGCCTGCTTCTTGTGCTGCGGCAATTCCATCAAGTACATCGGCGACTGGGAAATCGACATCATTCATTTTCTTGAAGATCGCATCATCCAACCCATCAAGACTTACTGTCAATCTTTGGAGGCCGGCTGCTTTTAGAGCGGTAGCTTTCTTGCGCAAGATGCTGCCGTTAGTCGTTAAGGTTAGATCAAGCGGCTTACCTTCAGTCGTCTGAATTTTTGCCAACATCTCAATCAGCACTTCTAAATTCTTGCGTAGCAAAGGCTCGCCACCAGTCAGTCTAATTTTTTCAACGCCTAATGTGGCGAAGATAGAAGTGAGGCGAGTGATTTCTTCAAAACTCAGCAATTCTTTATGAGCTAAGTAAGGATAGTTTTGGTCAAACACTTCCTTAGGCATGCAATAGGTACAGCGGAAGTTGCAGCGATCAGTCACTGAGATACGGAGATCTCTTAGGGTGCGTCCCCGAGTGTCTTTCGTATGGCCGTGAGGAGTGACGAGTTCGGCACCAATGGGTGGCGTTAGGCCTTTGCCTTCGTCTATTCGAATGGGGATTACTTTTTCAACCATATACGCAATTATGGCTGTGAAACGGGGTTTCTGCCAAACCGCCAAATATCCTTTTGGGATAAATGGCAGTCTGGAGAAAAAGCTTCAATAAGCGTTAAACCGTTTTTTCTTGGCCGCCGGTTTCTACTAAAACCATTGGGCCATCATGAAGACTAACAGCCGGTTTAGGTGCTCTGCCCAAGTTATGAGCAACAGGCTCTGCCTGAATCTGACTTTGAGCATCAGCATGCTTTGAAGAGTCGGTAGCAACCCAAATCATGCCGGCTGATTGCACAACGCTGTGCAATGGAGTTTCTTCAAGCGCCTGGAAGGCAACCTTAGGAAGCTCTGGTGCAGGCTTGGCAATTACTTCTAGCTTGGCAGCCGCAACAGCAACTGGCGCTGGAGTAGACGCAGGAGCAGAGTTTTGTGCAGGACGATTTGATTGACGTGGAGCGCGTGGTGCGCGCTCTTGCCTTTCTTGTTTCTCTGCTACAGGTTTTACGTTACCAAAGCTGTTCGTAATGTTCTGAATAGGCATGCTTGCAGATGCACCAGCCATACCTACTGGAGGGCCTGCAAATGGGCTTGCTGACACAGCAGTTGCTGGTGTATTAGCAACATCATTGCCACCTTCAGTACGCTCGCCACGTTGACCACGACCACGACGGTTGCGACCACGACCACGACGCTCTTCACCTTCAGCGCCTGGAGTAGTTTCGCTACCAGGAGCGGCTTCAGTTGCAGGCGTTACTGCTGCTGGATTAGCTTGATTGCGGTTCGCATCTTGACGTTCTGGCTTCGGACCATTTTGATTGCCCTGGTTACGATTGCCGTTACGGTTGTTGCGGTTGCGATTGTTGTTAGCACCTTCTGTTGGAGTACCTTCAGCTGCAGCCGCTTCTGGGCGCTCAGTACGCTCGCCACGACGGTTACGACCACGATTGCGATCGTTGCCATTACGGCCTTGATTGCGGCCACGTGGGTTGCTCGGAGCGGGCTTCTCTTCAACTGTTGGGGATGAGGAGAAAAGCTTCTTAATAAATCCAAAGAGACCGCCAGAACTTTCTGTCACTACTTTTTCAGTACGTGCAGGACGTGGCTGACTAACTGGTGCAGGTTGTGTTGGAGTAATGCCTTTAACTGCGGCTTCTGGACGTACTTTTACATCCGCATCTTTTTTACTAACTGTTGTGTCTGTCTCGAGTTCGCGAGCAGCTTCTTCCGCCATCACATAGCTAGCCTTTTGGTCGTCAAGACGTGGATCGTCATGACGCAAGCGCTCTAGTTTGTAATGCGGAGTTTCTAAATGCTTATTAGGAACCATCAAGACGTTCACTTTGAAGCGAGCCTCGATCTTGATGACTTCAGCACGTTTTTCATTTAGGAGGAAGGCAGCCACTTCGACTGGTACCTGTGTATGAATCGCTGCTGTGTTTTCCTTCATCGCTTCTTCTTGAATAATTCGCAGAACTTGCAATGCAGAAGATTCAGTATCGCGAATGTGGCCAGTGCCATTGCAACGTGGGCAGGTGACATGGCTACCTTCAGACAGTGCAGGACGCAAGCGCTGACGAGACATTTCCATCAAGCCAAACTTGGAGATTTTGCCCATCTGAACGCGAGCACGATCATGACGCAGAGCATCGCGTAAACGGTTCTCAACATCTTTTTGTGCTTTGCTCGATTCCATGTCAATGAAGTCGATCACGATCAAGCCACCCAAGTCACGCAAACGCGCTTGACGGGCGATTTCATCAGCGGCTTCTAAGTTGGTGCGAGTAGCAGTCTCTTCGATATCAGAGCCACGGGTTGCACGTGCTGAGTTAACGTCTACTGAAACCAAGGCTTCAGTGTGGTCGATCACGATTGCGCCGCCAGATGGCAATGGCACGGTGCGTGAGTAAGCAGTTTCAATTTGATGCTCAATTTGGAAACGAGAGAACAAAGGCACATCGTCTTGATAGCGCTTTACTCGTGGCAAATTGTCGGGCATCACTACAGACATAAATGCTGCAGCTTGTTCGTAGATGTCATCGGTATCGATGAGGATCTCACCAATATCAGGCTGGAAGTAATCACGAATCGCGCGAATTACTAAGCTTGATTCGAGGTAGATCAGCAATGGAGCAGAGTTGCCTTTAGCAGCTTCATCAATCGCTTTCCACAATTGCATAAGGTAACTTAAGTCCCACTGCAATTCAGTAGCATCACGACCAATTCCTGCGGTACGAGCAATGATGCTCATGCCATCTGCCACTTCCAATTGAGCCATCGCTTCGCGGAGTTCTTGACGGTCTTCACCTTCAATACGGCGGGAAACACCGCCTCCACGTGGGTTATTTGGCATGAGAACCAAATAACGACCTGCCAAGGAGATAAAGGATGTGAGGGCTGCGCCTTTTTGGCCGCGCTCTTCTTTTTCTACTTGAACAATGATTTCTTGACCTTCGCGTAAAGCATCCTTAATAGAAGCATTACGGACGTCGATACCTTCTTTAAAGTAACTGCGAGCTACTTCCTTAAATGGCAAGAAGCCATGACGCTCTTCGCCGTAATTGACAAAGCAGGCCTCAAGGGAGGGTTCAATACGGGTAATGACACCTTTGTAAATATTGCCTTTGCGTTGTTCACGGCCGGCAGCTTCGATATCGATATCAATGAGTTTTTGACCATCAACGATGGCAACTCGCAACTCTTCTTGTTGAGTTGCATTAAACAACATGCGTTTCATAACACTCTCCTATGGGGGAGGGCGTCGTTGCGCGCTGCGTTAGGGGACAAGTTAGATACCACTTGGGACTAAGCCCAAGGCGGTTTATGAGTGTGGATCATGCAAATCTAGACATTTTTTGCCTAGTTCACCAGCTTAACTGTTGGTTAATTTGGTGCCACACCTGACGATCGCCGCAGAGACCTCCTTTAGGTCATCAATGCAGGCGCGCGCCTAAAAACTGTCTTCTAATCGCGGGTCGCGGCATACGGCACACCAACCCTGCGCCTCATTAAACGGGGGAGGGGCAACCCCGGGAGTCTTTTAAAGGGCGACTCCAAGCTCCACGATTCAAACCTGACTTCAGGTTGGTCTCGGGCCAATAAATTGGCTAGAGCGTTGATTATACGGCACAAGTTGCGTGACAATGGGGTATTGTTGAGTCCCTTGTCATCCCCTGGTAGGGTCACAAGAGAGATAAATCATGAAATCCGAACCCATTTCCAAGCCCCTAAAGGCGAAAACACCCACTACTGCAGCACCTGCTGCAGTGCATCTTCAGACCATTGGTCCCGAAGAGGCCGGTCAACGCCTGGATAACTATCTATTGCGCTGGGCCAAAGGAGTTCCCAAAAGCCACGTTTACCGAATTATTCGATCTGGCGAGGTCCGGGTGAATAAAAAGCAGGCTGAACCAACCACCCGTCTGATTGAGGGTGATGTGGTCCGCCTCCCCCCAGTTCGAATTGCTGAACCCGCGCAAATGGCTGCGGTTAATAGCGCTCAAACCAAATCTCGGGCGCATGGCTACTCGGACAAAATGCCGATTCTTTTTGAGGATGAAGCACTCTTAATAGTCAATAAGCCAACGGGTTTAGCGGTGCATGGTGGCTCAGGCATCGCACTTGGTGTCATTGAGACCCTGCGCATTACCCGTCCAGAGCTCAAGTTTTTGGAATTAGTTCATCGCTTGGATCGTGACACATCAGGCGTTTTACTCTTGGCTAAAAAGCGGAGCGCTTTGGTGGAGCTGCACCGTCAAATTCGTGAGGGTCAAACGGATAAGCGCTATTACTTGCTTGCACATGGTGAAATTGTCCAAGGCGCTCAAACCATGCAGCTCAAATATCCGCTGCATAAATATCTTCTGCCTAATGGCGAGCGCCGCGTTCGGGTTGATCCAGATGGATTACCAAGCCATACCTCTTTAAGAGTGACTAAAGCGCTCAAGCGCGAAGGTGCGTCAATCACTCTCGCTGAGGCGCAACTGAAGACGGGACGTACTCATCAGATTCGGGTGCACTTGCAAAAATTGGGCCACGCAATTTTGGGTGATGATAAGTATGGCTTTGAAGATTTGGATAAAGTAGTTAAATCCAAACGCTTATATCTACACGCTCATCTGGCTGGTTTTACTCATCCGCGTACTGGCGAAAAGATGCGGATTGAGTCGCCATTGCCCGCAGAATTTACCGCCATGATGAAAACTTTTGAGCAGTAAATATCGGAATGTCTCAAGCAAATAAATCGAATCGACCCTATGACCTGATTGTGTGGGATTGGGATGGAACCATCATGGATTCCACGCCAACCATCGTGCATTGTATTCAGCAAGCCTGTCGCGATTTGGGTTTTAAAGCGCCTGACGACACATTAGCGAGTTCAGTCATTGGTTTGGGAATTCAGGATTCATTGCGCAGAGCGGTTCCTTGGATAGAGCCGGCCCATTTTCCAAAGCTGACAGAGCGTTTTCGTTATCACTACTTGGCCAAAGATCATGAGCTCGATTTGTTTGTTGGCATACGAGAACTTTTAGAAGAACTGCATGCTAAACAGTATTTACTAGCTGTTGCCACTGGAAAGTCGCGCGTCGGACTAGATCGCTCGCTTGGGCATCATCAGATCGGCCATCTCTTTCATGAGACTCGTACGGCTGACGAATCTTTTTCTAAGCCACATCCAGGAATGTTGCTTGAGCTGTCGGATGTGACTCAAGTATCGACTCGTCGCATGCTCATGATTGGGGACACAACCCACGACCTTGATATGGCAGCGAATGCTGGGGTCGATGCGGTAGCCGTGACTTATGGCGCTCACCCGCCCGATACTTTAAAAGCTTCACCATCATTAACGCATGTGGATGATGTCGCGCAACTCTCGCAATGGCTTAAAAATAACCTGCAACACTAAGGACGCAAAAAGATGGAAAACAACCCAAACCCGAATTGGGAACGTCAAGCTCTCGAACATCTCTTGTTGGAGAATTTAAAAGAGACTCGTAAAGCACGTCGTTGGAAAGCAGTACTGCGAGTACTTACCTTGCTAGTCATTGTTGGCGCATTGCTTTCGATATTTGACTTTCACCTTCCAGGCAAGGGCATGGGGGTAGAAAAGCACACTGCATTGGTAACGCTTGAAGGAGAAATTTCTTCCAGCTCGATGGCTAATGCAATGGATATCAATTCATCCTTACTATCTGCATTCGAGAATGAACACAGTGCTGGGGTTGTGTTGCGCATTAATAGCCCTGGAGGTTCGCCAGTTCAAGCCGGCATGATCAATGATGAGATTCACCGCTTGCGCAAGCTCTATCCCAAAAAACCGTTTTATGTCGTTGTCGAAGACATCTGTGCATCTGGTGGTTACTACGTTGCGGTCGCTGCGGATCAAATCTTGGTTGATAAAGCCAGCTTGGTGGGATCCATTGGGGTGATCATGGAAGGCTTTGGTTTTACAGGCCTCATGGATAAGTTGGGTGTTACTCGTCGCATGATTACCTCAGGCTCTAATAAAGGCATGATGGATCCATTTAGCAAAGAGAATCCAAAGCAAGTTGAAATGGTCAAGACCATGATTGATGAGATTCACCAGCAATTTATTGCAGTGGTGAAAGAGGGCCGTGGCGATCGCTTAAAAGACGTGCCAGATTTATTTTCTGGCCGTATTTGGAATGGCGAGCAAGCAGTCAAGATTGGTTTGGCTGATGGGTATGGCACAGTAGATACCGTTGCCCGCGACATCTTTAAGGCGCCCGATATTCTGGACTACACCATGAAAGAGAATTTCGCTGAGCGTGTTGCTAAACGCTTTGGTGCTGAAGCTGGAACTGCTGCTGGTAAAGCGTTGGTAAAGACACCTGACCTTAAATAGAAATAAGAAAAAAGCAAAACTAAAGCATTGCTAAAGCATTGAAGGTTTAGGCCAGCAGTAGAAATACTGCTGGCCTATTTTGCAATGAAGCACAAGCGGCTTCATTCGGATAGCGTTTACGCCAATCTGCAATTGAAAGGGTGGCAATCATTTCTGATGGCAGACTAAGGTCCACGCCGAGGCATAGCAGGCTTTGCGGTGCCAACGAATGGATACAAGCCATGAGCATGGCAGTATTGCGATAGGGTGTCTCAATCCAAATTTGAGTTTGTTGTAATTTACGAGACTCAGCTTCGAGTTGCTTAAGTTTGGCAGTGCGCTCATGGGTGTCGTGAGGCAAGTACCCTTGAAACGCAAAGCGTTGGCCATTGAGTCCGCTTGCCATCAGGCCTAACAAGATAGAGCTCGGTCCAACAAGTGGCTTCACTTGGGCGCCTAGCTTATGTGCCGCTAGCACTAACTCTGCACCAGGGTCTGCAACGCCAGGGACTCCTGCTTCAGACATCAAGCCCATATCATTTCCGGCAAGCAAAGGTTTTAGTAAATCTGCCGGCTTAACCGCGTCACCATACTTTGCATTGCGCGCAGCTCCACGCCATTCACTCATTTGCATTTCTTGAATAGTGTATGCCAACGGAGAGACAGAATCGATTGCTTTTAACAACGCCCGCGCCGTCTTGGCATCTTCCACAATCCAGTGCCTTAGCTTGGCTGTTTGTGTAATCGTTTCAGATGGAAGTACCCAAGGTAATTGCTCAGATCGACCATCATCACCCAAGGTATTGGGAACTAAATACAGGGTGCCAAGTTTGCTCATGAATTATTTTTTCTGATGAATCTAGTTATTAATTTTTGCTTTATTTTTTTGATGGAATTGCAAAGCCAGCATCGCGTAGTAAGCCGGTTAATGCGATCAGCGGCAAGCCAATTAAAGCAGTTGGGTCATCACTCTTGATGGACTCTAACAGGCTAATGCCAAGGCCTTCAGACTTAGCGCTGCCAGCGCAGTCATAAGGCTCTTCGGCAAGTAGGTAGGACTCTAAAGTGCTGTCTGGAAGTTTGCGAAAGGTGACTGCAGTAGGAATGCATAAAGTAGTTTGGGTGTCGCCCTTCATCAAACATAATGCCGTTTGAAAAGTCACTACTTGACCACGCATGAGTTGTAGTTGCGCTAAAGCTCTTTCAAAATTACCGGGCTTACCAATTGCTGCGCCACAAAGATCGGCAACCTGATCAGAACCAATTACCCAGGCATCAGGATGTTCTTTGGCAACTGCAGTTGCTTTCGCTTGAGCAAGTCGAAGTGCTAACTCAAGAGTACTCTCGCCAGTAAGTGGGGTTTCATCTACCTTTGGTGAGATGACTTGAAAAGGGATGTGTAGGCGCTCTAAAAGTTCGCGGCGATATGCTGATGTGGATGCCAAGATGAGTCTTGGGTTTTGAGGTGCATTTGTGGGGATGCTCATTTTTGCTGTGCTTTCTAAGGCGCCTTCAATTAGACTGATGCCATGAATCGTAATCAAGTTTTACCTCAAGTCGAGTTATCTGCCGAGCCCAGTGCTTTAAAGAGGGTGGATTTTTGTGCCCCCCAATCTTATACAGGCGCTGGTTTTTTAAGCATGTCAGATATGCCAAGAGTGGCTGAGGAGGCTTCAACCGTCAATCCGGCCGACGGCTTCAATTGGTCGGTGAAGACCCATTTTCAGGATTCCCCAGGTAGTGAGCCTCATCAAATCCTCGAATTGGGTCTAAAGGGTCGTTTGCACCTGGTATGCCAACGCTGTTTACAAGATTGCGCGGTAGATTTGGATGAAAAACGCCGATTTATTCTGGTTTTGACGGATTCTGAGGCTGATGAATACCCTGTTGAGGATGAGGAGCAAGAGCCCCTGGTCGTAAATCAGCATTTCAACCTCTTAGAAACCATTGAGGATGAGGTTCTATTGTCTTTACCCCTGATTCCAAAGCATCCAGATGGGTTTTGTGAACCCCATGCATCTACCTTTGGGGATGGCGGTGATGAGGGGCCATCAAATGAGCGGGAAAATCCCTTTAACGTATTGAAAAATATGAAGAAAAACTGAAATTAGGGGTCTGATTTCAGTTGTTGTTTTAAGTATCTTTTGTCAATAAATCAAGCATTTAGGCGCATTTCCATGCTAGAATATCGCCTTGCTTAGGAGTTCAATATGGCCGTTCAACAAAACAAAAAATCACCTTCCAAACGTGGCATGCACCGTGCGCACGACTTCTTGACCGCACCTGCTACGGCTGTTGAAGCCACAACTGGTGAGGCTCATTTGCGCCACCACATTTCACCTAACGGCTACTATCGTGGTCGTAAAGTTGTTAAAACTAAAAACGACTAATTTTTTAGTCTAAACAGATAGAAGCGGCTCCAGAAAAAGCCGCTTTTTTCTTGGATAAATCACTTGCAGCAATCAATGAGCTTATGAGCGTTACTCTTGCTATTGATGCCATGGGCGGAGATCATGGAGTCGTCGTGACGGTTCCGGCTGCCTGCGATTTTTTAGAAAAACACGCTGATGTGAAGATTGCCCTCGTTGGCGATCCCGATTTAATCAAGCAAGCCTTGAGTAAATCCCCCAAAGCTCCGATGGAGCGCATTCAAATTATTCCCGCTAGCGAAGTTGTCTTGATGGATGATCCCATTGAGATTGCTCTGCGTCGCAAAAAAGATTCCTCTATGCGCGTTGCCATCATGCAAGTGAAGGAGGGCGCCGCCGATGCAGTGATCTCTTCTGGCAATACTGGCGCACTCATGGCGATCTCTCGCTACATTCTCAAAACGCTTGATGGTGTTGATCGTCCTGCGATTGCTACCGCCATCCCTAATGAATTAGGGCGCGGTACAACTATGCTGGATCTTGGCGCAAATGCTGACTGCGAGCCAATGCATTTGGTGCAGTTTGCCCAGATGGCAAACGTGATGGTGCAAGTGGTGGATGGCAAAGAAAATCCTTCAATTGGCCTTCTCAATATTGGTGAGGAAGTAATTAAAGGCAATGAGGTTGTTAAGCAAACCGGCGAGTTACTGCGCAAAACCTCTTTAAACTTTTATGGCAACGTAGAGGGCAATGATATTTTTAAGGGCACAACTGATATTGTGGTCTGCGATGGCTTTGTTGGTAACGTAGTTCTTAAAGCCAGTGAAGGTTTAGCAAAAATGATGAGCGGTTTGATTCGCTCGGAATTTAATCGCTCATGGCTTACTAAGTTGATGGCGATCTGTGCGATGGTGCCACTACTAAGAGTACGTAAGCGGGTTGATCATCGCCGTTATAACGGTGCAGTATTGTTGGGTTTACGTGGTTGTGTGATTAAGAGTCATGGTTCTGCTGATCGCTTTGCATTTGGCTTTGCCTTGGATCGCGCCTATGAGGCAGCTAAGAACCGCATGGTAGAGCGCATTGCTGCAGCCTTTGTGGTGGAGACATAAGAATGAGTATCTTTGCAAGAGTAGCGGGCACTGGAAGCTATCTTCCTGAGTTGCGCTTAACTAATCAAGACTTAGTGGAGCGTCTTGCTAAAACTGGCTTAGAGACCAGTGATGAGTGGATTAAAACGCGTAGCGGTATTTCTGCACGTCACTTTGCCGCTGAAAATGAGTTAACTAGTGATCTAGCAGTGAAGGCGGCACAAGCTGCATTAACTAGTGCTGGCATTACCTCTGAAGATTTGGACCTCATCATTTTGGCCACTTCTACCCCAGATCATTTGGGCGGCTTTCCAAGTACTGCTTGCGTAGTACAAGACAAATTAGGCGCGCACACTGCTTGTGCGGCCTTTGATGTGCAAGCAGTCTGTGCTGGCTTTACTTATGCACTTGCTATTGCAGATGCATTTATTCGTTGTGGCTCATACAAAAAAGTATTGGTGATCGGTGCTGAGACCTTCTCGCGTATTCTGAATTTCCAAGACCGTGGCACTTGTGTCTTGTTTGGTGATGGTGCTGGAGCTGTTGTGCTTGAGGCTTCTAAAGAGGCGGGTATTCTTTCTACTGCATTACATGCTGACGGCAGTCAACGCGATATTTTGTGTGTTCCTGGGCGTGCTGGTAATGGCGAAGTGCATGGTTCCCCATTTATGACCATGGATGGTCCAGCGGTCTTTAAGCTTGCTGTGAAGGTCTTAGAGCAGGTAGCTCACGAGGCACTCGAAAAAGCGAACCTCAAGGCTGAGCAAATCGACTGGCTAGTACCGCATCAAGCCAATATTCGCATCATGGAAGGCACGGCTAAGAAGATGGGTATGTCCATGGATAAAGTGATCGTTACCGTGCATGAGCATGGCAATACTTCGGCTGCATCCATTCCATTGGCATTGGATGCTGGCGTACGCTCTGGGCAGATTCAGCGTGGACAACATCTCTTGCTAGAGGGTGTTGGCGGCGGGTTCGCTTGGGGTGCGGTTGCGATTAAATACTAAGGGCAGCACACTATTTTTATTCATCTCTTTAATTTCTTTTTAGCGAATTAATCACATGACATTTGCATTTGTATTTCCTGGTCAAGGTTCCCAATCCGTTGGCATGCTCAATTCCATTTCTGAGCGCCCAGAAGTACGCGCAACATTGCAAGAGGCTTCTGAGGCATTGGGTGAAGACGTTGCAAAGCTGATTTCTGAAGGCCCTGCAGAGGCGCTGTCATTAACCACGAATACTCAGCCTGTGATGTTGACTGCGGGCGTTGCCTTTTATCGAGCCTGGTTGGCAGCAGGTGGATCTGCGCCCAAGGTAATGGCAGGTCATAGCCTTGGTGAGTACTCTGCCTTGGTTGCGTCTGGCGTTATTTCTTTTAAAGATGCTGTTCCATTGGTGCGCTTTCGTGCTGAAGCAATGCAAACTGCTGTGCCGGTTGGTACGGGCGGCATGGCTGCGATCCTCGGTTTGGATGATGCCGCGGTGATTAAGATTTGCGCTGAAGCAAGTGCTGTTGCTGGCGGAGTTGTTGAGGCCGTGAATTTCAATGCTCCCGGTCAAGTAGTGATTGCTGGTGCAAGTGATGCTGTTACTAAAGCATGTGAGCTATTAAAAGTGGCTGGTGCTAAACGTGCATTGCCATTGCCAGTATCTGCACCATTTCACTCTTCTTTATTGCAACCCGCTTCTGAAAAGCTCAAAGGCTATTTAGCCAATATCGAATTTAAAGCCCCCACGATTTCTGTGATCAACAACGTTGATGTTGAAATTTTGAATGATCCGATTGCAATTAAAGATGCCCTAGTGCGTCAAGCCGCCAAGCCTGTGCGCTGGCAGGAAACTATTCAGGCTATGGCTTCTCAAGGTATTACTCAGGTAGTGGAGTGTGGCCCTGGCAAAGTATTAGCAGGCCTTACCAAGCGCATTAATGATCAAGTGACTGGTGTGCCAGTATTTGACGAAGCTAGCTTGAATGAAGTTCTGGCAAGCTTGAAATAAAACAAGATTAAAGAAATATAGAACTGAGCGGAAAACAAATATGAATCTCGACTTAAGCGGACAAATTGCCCTAGTAACTGGCGCCTCACGCGGTATCGGTCAGGCAATTGTGGATGAGCTGGTGAAGTGTGGTGCCAAGGTAATTGGAACTGCTACATCCGAGAGTGGAGCTAAAGCGATTGATGAGCGTTTAAAAGCTTCAGGCGGTGCTGGCAAGGTATTGGATGTAACCACCCCAAATGCTTGTGAAGAAATTATTGATCTGATCGTCAAAGAGTATGGCGGCATCAATATCTTGGTGAATAACGCTGGCATCACTCGCGACAATTTAGCAATGCGCATGAAGTCTGATGAGTGGACTGATGTGATTGATACCAACCTCAGTTCAGTCTTCCGTCTTTCTCAAGCAGTGATGCGTCCCATGATGAAGGCCCGTGGTGGCCGCATTATTAATATCACTTCGATTGTTGGCCATATGGGTAATCCTGGTCAGGCAAACTACGCAGCTGCAAAAGCGGGTGTTTCTGGAATGACCCGTGCCTTAGCCCGTGAAATTGGTAGCCGCAATATCACTGTGAATTGCGTAGCTCCTGGATTTATCGATACTGATATGACCCGCGCTTTGAGCGAAGAACAGCAAAATGCCCTAAAAGTGAACATTCCTTTAGCGCGTTTGGGTAGTCCAGAGGATGTCGCCCAAGCGGTGGCCTTTTTGGCCTCTCCAGCAGCTGGCTACATTACGGGTAATACCCTACACGTCAATGGCGGACTCTATTTAGCCTAACGGCAAAGCCAGGATTTGGTCATTTTTAGGCGAATTTGCTAATTCGGTCCGCCAAACTGATAAAATCCTTTCATCGTTTTTTACAACCCCTGGGGAAATTAATGGACAACATCGAACAACGCGTTAAGAAAATCGTCGCTGAGCAATTAGGCGTCGCAGAAGGAGACATCAAGAATGAATCTTCTTTCGTGAACGACTTGGGCGCTGACTCTCTTGACACTGTTGAGCTGGTTATGGCTTTGGAAGATGAATTCGGCATCGAAATTCCTGATGAGGAAGCTGAAAAGATCACCACAGTTCAGCTCGCGATCGACTTCGCTACATCAAAAGCTCAGGGTTAATTCCCTAGCCTAGGTATTACTGTGTCAGCATCAAATGGCCGACGCCGGGTAGTAGTCACCGGCCTTGGTCTTATCTCACCTGTTGGTAATTCAGTTGATGTAGCTTGGTCTAATTTGCTTGCGGGCAAATCAGGCATTGCTACCATCACTAAGTTTGACCATACTCCGCTTAGCGTTCATTTCGCTGGAGAGGTAAAAGATTTCAATGTCGAAGAATATGTTTCTGCCAAAGAGGCGCGCCACATGGATACCTTTATCCATTACGGCATTGCTGCTGGTACACAAGCTATTCGCGACAGCGGTTTAGAGATTACTGAACAAAATGCCGAGCGAGTTGGTGTCATGGTTGGCTCCGGTATCGGTGGCTTGCCAATGATTGAAGAAACGGGCGCTGAGCTATTGGCTCGTGGCCCTCGTCGTATCTCGCCTTTCTTTGTTCCAGGCTCCATCATCAACATGATTTCTGGCCACCTCAGCATTTTGTTTGGCCTCAAAGGTCCAAACGTGGCTGCAGTAACAGCCTGTACAACGGGTTTACACAGCATTGGATTGGCTGCACGCTTAATTCAGTACGGTGATGCTGATGTCATGGTTGCTGGCGGTGCTGAATCCACTATCTCCGCATTAGGGGTTGGTGGCTTTGCTTCTGCAAGAGCGCTTTCTACACGCAATGATGATCCTGCAACTGCATCACGCCCTTGGGATAGAGACCGTGATGGTTTTGTTCTGGGTGAGGGCGCAGGCGTAGTGGTGATTGAAGAGTATGAGCACGCTAAAGCCCGTGGCGCAAAAATTTATTGCGAATTACTGGGCTTCGGCATGAGTGGTGACGCTTATCACATGACTGCCCCAAATATGGATGGCCCCCGTCGTTGTATGGTCAATGCAATGCGCGATGCAGGCCTAAATGCTGATCAGATTCAATATATTAATGCTCACGGCACTTCCACGCCTTTGGGTGATAAGAATGAAACTGGCGCTATTAAGGCTGCTCTTGGCGACCACGCTAAGAAGACTTTAATTAACTCCACCAAGTCTATGACTGGTCACCTCTTGGGCGGTGCAGGTGGCTTGGAGTCTGTTTTCACGATTTTGGCTCTTCATAACCAAAAATCACCACCAACTATCAATATTTTCAATCAAGATCCTGAGTGCGACCTGGACTACTGCGCCAATACCGCTAGGGATGTGAGGATTGACCATGCAGTCAAAAACAATTTTGGCTTTGGGGGTACTAACGGTACCTTGATTTTTGGCAAACTGACCTAATATTCTTAATATCTTCATTGTTGGTTTTCACCAAGTAGGTCTATAGCATCATGAAAAAGTACTTCATTGCACTCTTGGCTATATTTAGTCTAGGACAAGTCGCCTTTATTCCATTTGCTTCTGCGCAAAATCCCCGGGTCACGATTCCTGACTTTGCGGATTTGGTTGAACGCGCAAGTCCTGCGGTCGTCAATATTCGCACCACTGAAAAAGTGGTAGTGCAGCAAGCGCAAGGTGGCATTCCGGGAATGCCAGAAGATCAAGCCGAATTCTTCCGCCGTTTCTTTGGCGTACCTATTCCGGGAATTCCAAATGGACCTAAACCAGCGCAACCTAATCCAGGCAAGCCGCAAGAAGCAGATCGTGGCGTAGGCTCCGGTTTCATTATCGAATCTAATGGTTTGATTTTGACTAACGCTCACGTTGTTGAAGGTGCCACCACTATCTATGTGACCCTGACTGATAAGCGCGAGTTCAAAGCAAGGTTACTCGGCATGGATAAGCGTACCGATGTTGCAGTCGTCAAAATTGAAGCGCGTGATTTACCAAAGCTGCCTTTGGGTGATTCATCTAGGGTGCGTGTAGGTGAATGGGTGCTTGCAATCGGCTCCCCGTTCGGCCTTGAGAACACGGTAACTGCAGGGATTGTGTCGGCCAAGAGCCGCGATACGGGTGACTACTTACCTTTTATTCAGACTGACGTAGCCGTGAATCCAGGAAACTCTGGCGGCCCACTTTTAAATACTGCTGGTCAAGTGATTGGTATCAACTCACAAATATTTAGTCGCTCTGGTGGCTATATGGGCATCTCTTTTGCAATTCCGATTGATGAGGCAATGCGTGTGGCAGATCAATTGCGTACTAATGGCAAGATGACTCGCGGCCGAATTGGCGTTGCTTTAGGCGAGATGACAAAAGAAGTTGCTGAGAGTCTGGGTTTAGGTAAGCCTCGCGGAGCATATGTACGCAATGTTGAGCCAGGTGGACCAGCAGCAGCTGGTGGCATTGAAGCAGGGGATGTGATTCTTGGTTTCAACGGGCGCGATATTTCTAAATCAAACGACTTACCCAGAGTAGTTGGCGAAACGAAGCCAGGCACTTCGGTGCCAGTGCAAGTTTGGCGTAAAGGGGGAACCCGTGATTTAACGGTTACCGTAACCGATACCGAATCTACTCAGGCAGCCAATAAAAAGGCAGATGCCCCTGCGGCAAATGGCAATGGCGCCAATACCCTAGGGGTTGTTGTTGGTGAGCTATCGGATAACAAAAAGAAGGATTTGAATATCAAGGGTGGGGTTGAAGTGACCGGTTTAGGGGACGGCCCTTTAGCAAAGGCGGGGATTCGACCGGGTGACGTCATTATTCGGGTGGCAGATGCCGATATTACGAGCATTAAGCAGTTTGAGGCTCTAATTAAGGGTTTGGACGCCAATAAGGCTGTACCGGTCTTTATCCGCCGCGCTGATAGCACTTTAGTTGTTCCTGTAAGGCCTAAATAACCCCATTTTGGGCCTAAAAAAGGGGTTTGGCGCCTTTTAGGCGCCACCCATTACAATCACTTTAAGACGACTTTTTGCAGCGCATCATCGTGGTGCGTTCTGACAAGGCGTTTTTTGAATGACCTATTAAGACGCTATGGATTTAATCCGCAATTTTTCTATCATCGCCCATATCGATCACGGCAAATCGACGCTTGCTGATCGCATTATTCAGCTCTGCGGCGGCCTCTCCGACCGTGAAATGGAAGCCCAAGTTCTAGACTCAATGGATATTGAGCGTGAGCGCGGCATCACCATTAAGGCGCAAACCGCAGCTTTAAATTACAAAGCCAAAGACGGCAAAATTTACCACATCAACCTGATTGACACACCGGGACACGTTGACTTCTCTTATGAGGTTAGTCGCTCTTTGTCTGCCTGTGAAGGTGCTTTGTTAGTCGTAGATGCCAGTCAAGGTGTTGAGGCGCAAACCGTTGCCAACTGTTACATGGCGCTTGAGTTGGGCGTTGAGGTTGTACCAGTACTGAATAAGATTGACTTGCCGCAAGCTGATCCTGAGCGCGCTAAAAAAGAAATTGAAGATGTCATTGGTATTGATGCTTCTGAAGCGGTTACTTGCTCAGCCAAGACTGGCTTGGGCGTTGCGGACGTGATCGAAGAAATGATCGCCAGGGTGCCGCCGCCAAAGGGTAATGCAGAAGATCCATTGCAAGCCTTGATTATTGACTCCTGGTTTGACAACTACGTAGGCGTAGTCATGTTGGTGCGTGTTGTGAATGGCACTTTAAAACCAAAAGAAAAAATTACCTTGATGGCCAATGGTTCAAGCCATTTAGTCGAGCATGTAGGTGTCTTTAGCCCAAAGTCAGTAGATCGTCCAGAGTTATCTGCCGGTCAAGTGGGCTTCGTGATTGCTGGCATTAAAGAATTAAAAGCCGCCAAGGTTGGCGACACCGTGACACATACTACTGGGCAGCAAGGGCGCGTTCCTGCGGCCGAGCCACTTCCTGGTTTTAAAGAAGTGAAGCCCCAAGTTTTTGCTGGCCTATATCCAGTAGAAGCGAGTGAATACGATCAGTTGCGCGAGTCCCTTGAAAAGCTCAAGCTAAATGACGCCTCACTCTTGTATGAGCCAGAGGTATCTCAGGCTTTAGGTTTTGGATTCCGCTGCGGCTTCTTAGGTTTGCTCCACATGGAGATTGTGCAAGAGCGTTTGGAGCGTCAGTACGGCATGAATCTCATCACGACCGCTCCAACGGTGGTGTATCAAGTAGAGCAATCTGACGGCACGCTCATGATGGTGGATAACCCTTCGAAGATGCCTGAGGCCAGCAAGATCAATACCATTCTTGAGCCTATCGTGACCGTTAATTTATACATGCCGCAAGAGTATGTAGGAGCGATGATTACCTTGTGTGTTGGTAAGCGTGGTATTCAGATGGATATGAATTACCTAGGTCGTCAGGTCAAACTCACTTATGAGTTACCAATGGCTGAGATTGTTTTGGACTTCTTTGACAAAATGAAATCCATCTCACGTGGATATGCCTCGATGGATTACGAGTTCAAAGAATATCGCCCAGCAGATGTAGTGAAGGTCGATATCCTCATTAATGGTGAGCGGGTTGACGCCCTCTCTGTGATTGTTCACCGCAGTAATAGTCAGCACCGTGGGCGGGAAGTGGTCGCTAAGATGCGCGGCATTATTCCTCGTCAAATGTTCGATGTGGCTATTCAGGCGGCAATTGGCAGCAATATTGTTGCGCGTGAAAACGTCAAGGCGTTGCGTAAAAACGTATTGGCTAAGTGCTACGGCGGTGACATCTCCCGTAAACGTAAGTTATTAGAGAAGCAAAAAGAAGGTAAGAAACGTATGAAGCAAGTCGGTAACGTGGAAATTCCACAAGAAGCTTTCTTGGCTATTCTGCAGGTGGAGGATTAATGAACTTTGCTCTAGTCCTTTTTATCCTGGTGATTGTTTCTGGAATCGCTTGGATTGCTGACAAATTGCACTTTGCCCCGCAAAGACGTTTGGCTGGTATTGACCGTATGCCTTTGTGGCTTGAATACACGGCAGGTTTCTTCCCAGTAATTTGTGCGGTATTTGTATTGCGCTCTTTTATCGCTGAGCCTTTCAAGATTCCTTCTGGCTCAATGATTCCAACATTACAAATTGGCGACTTTATTTTGGTCAATAAATTTACCTATGGAATACGTTTGCCGGTGCTCAATCAAAAAGTCGTTGCCTTGGGCTCACCCAAGCGCGGTGATGTTGTAGTGTTTCGCTATCCACGTGATGAATCGGTGGATTACATCAAGCGCATAGTGGCCTTGCCAGGTGACGAAATCACCTATGAAAATAAGCGTCTGACTATTAATGGTCAGCCTCTGCAATATAGTGGTGGCGAGCCGTAT
Source organism: Polynucleobacter sp. MG-28-Ekke-A2 (assembly GCF_035012985.1). NCBI lineage: Bacteria > Pseudomonadati > Pseudomonadota > Betaproteobacteria > Burkholderiales > Burkholderiaceae > Polynucleobacter > Polynucleobacter sp. MG-28-Ekke-A2. The sequence goes on from NZ_JAYGQU010000004.1 coordinate 43,202, forward strand.
CTCGATCCCGAGAATATGCGCTATGCCAAACGTTTCACAGAGACTTTCCCGGTAGACTTGGGCGGCAATCGTCATGAGATCCTCAATGATCCAGATCGTCCGGCTACCGTATTTCCAACCGAGCGTTTTCCGGGTTCTGAGTTCTGCCAGTACCAGCAGTCTGGTGTGACTTGCAAAGTCCCTCCAGGACATTACTTCGCCATGGGCGATAACCGTGACAACAGCGCAGACTCACGTTACTGGGGATTTGTACCTGATAAAAATATCGTAGGCAAAGCCTTCTTTGTTTGGTTGAACCTGGGTAATCTTGGCCGTGTAGGCGGATTCGAGTAAATATCATGAATGCGCGCGCCGTTATCGAAACTGGGCCGCTACAAGAGCGCCTCGGCTATACCTTCAAGAAGCCCGAGCTACTAAATCAAGCCTTGACTCATCGCAGTCATAGCAAGAAAAATAACGAGCGCTTAGAGTTTCTGGGCGACTCTATTCTGAATTGTGTCGTTGCTGAAATGCTCTATGAGCGTTATTCGGACTTAGATGAGGGCGATCTCTCTCGCGTACGTGCAAACTTAGTAAAGCAACAAGCTTTATATGAAATTGCCCAAACATTATCCTTGTCGGATTACTTGCGCCTGGGCGAAGGTGAGTTGAAGAGCGGCGGCTTCCGTCGCCCCTCTATTCTTGCTGATACCTTAGAGGCAGTGACTGGCGCAATCTTTATGGATGGTGGTTTTGAAGCGGCTAAGGCCAGCTTACGTAAGCTGTATTCCATTATCTTGGCAAACGTAGACCCTAAAACCTTAGGTAAGGATGACAAAACTTTATTGCAAGAATGCTTGCAAGGCTATCAATTGCCATTGCCGACCTATAACGTTACCGGCACTACTGGTGCTGCACACAACCAGCAGTTTGAGGTGGAGTGCTTGATCCCTAGTCATAAAGTGGCGGTCAAAGGTGAGGGTGCTTCGCGTCGTGCTGCTGAACAAGCGGCAGCAAAGTTAGCTTTGATTGCTATGCTTAAGGCTTTACCGCAAGAATCTCGCAAACCCAAGAAAACTCGGTCGGCCAAGAAGAAAGCGGCCAAAAAAGAAGCAACCGAAGAGCAGTTCAATCTTAAGCTGAAGGGCTAATCGTGTTTAGATGCGGCACCATCGCCATTGTTGGGCGTCCTAATATGGGTAAATCAACTCTTCTGAATGCGTTGGTTGGTCAGAAGATCAGCATTACTTCTCGTAAAGCGCAAACGACACGTCACCGTATATTGGGTATTCAGAATCGCGAAGAAGCGCAGTTTATCTTTATCGATACCCCAGGCTTTCAGACCCGTTTAATGAATACCTTAAACAAAGCGTTGAACCGCACTGTCACTACAGCTTTGCAAGATGTAAACGTAGCGTGCTTTGTGGTTGAGGCTGGATACTTTGGTGAAGACGATAAGAAGGTATTGAAGCTGCTGCCAGATGACTTACCGGTTGTTCTGGTTCTGAATAAATTAGATCTGTTTAACAGTCGCTTTCAGACTCCATCAGAGCGTGACCAAGCTCTCCTTAGCTTCATTAAAGACATGGCTCGCCCTTGGTGCGAACTAGGTGGCCATGAAGACCAGAAGTGTGAGTTTTCTGAGATAGTACCGATGAGCGCCAAGAGTCCTGGCGATATTGAAAGATTGTTAGATGTCCTTGAGGGCTACCTACCTGAGGCTGAGGCTGTCTATGATGGCGATACTATTACCGATCGCAGCGAGCGCTTCTTAGCTGCTGAGATTCTGCGTGAAAAAGTATTCCGCTTTACTGGCGAAGAACTGCCATACACCAGCACGGTAGTAATAGACCAGTTCAAGATGGATGGCAAGATGCGTCGGATTGCGGCAACTATTTTGGTTGATCGTGACAGTCACAAGGCAATGATCATTGGTCAAAAGGGTGAGCGTCTCAAGAAGATTTCAACTGATGCCCGCATCGATATGGAAAAGCTCTTTGACGGCAAAGTCTTTTTAGAGACTTGGGTGAAGGTTAAACGTGGCTGGGCAGATGATCGAGCTGAATTGCGGGCTCAAGGTCTGGAATAAGTTTCATGGCCTCGATTCGCATTGCTGACGAGCCTGCTTTTGTATTGCATAGCATTCCCTATAAAGAGACTAGCTTAATTCTGGATGTCTTTACTCGGCAATATGGCCGCATGGCTTTAATTGCTAAAGGTGCCAAGCGTCCACACTCAACCTTAAGACCTGTTCTACAGCGCTTCCAGCCATTATTAGTTTCTTGGAGTGGTAAATCAGAGCTCCGCACTTTAACGAAGTCAGAGTGGGTGGGGGGTATGCCTTCTTTGGTTGGCGATGCTTTGCTCTGCGGCTTCTATCTCAATGAATTGCTCGTCAAGTTTTTAGCGCGCGAAGATGATTATGAAAAACTCTACGATCGCTATTCTGAGACTATTAATGCTTTATCGAATTTGGAGTTTGAGTCTAAAGGCTTAGAAGAGATTTTGCGTCCGTTTGAGTTATCACTCTTGCAGGAGACGGGGTATGCAGCCGCCTTAGATCGCTGCGTTGAAACAAATGAAGTACCTCTAGCTCAAGAGCAATATGTCTATCAACCAGAGCGAGGGGTACGCCCTGTTCAGGCCGATGATCCTGGGCACTGGCCTGTTCTTACTGGTAAATCCCTTTTGGCGATTGCAGCGGGGGATTTCTCAGACCCTGAGACTCTTTCTGAGAGTAAGCAGTTAATGCGCTTTCTGCTGGGCTTGCATTTGCAGGATCAGGTATTAACGACCCGCCAAATTTTGATTGATTTGAAGAAAATCTAGTAATCTACACAGATGAGTAGCCCCCACACCCTTGAACTGGGTATCAATATCGATCACGTCGCCACTTTACGTAATGCACGAGGCACCGTCTATCCCGATCCGTTAAGGGCGGCAGCCTTGGCTGAGGAAGCTGGCGCAGATCTCATTACCCTTCACTTGCGGGAAGATCGTCGTCATATTAAAGATGCGGATTTATTAGCACTGCGACCACTGATTAAAACGCGCATGAATTTAGAGTGTGCGGTAACGCCCGAGATGATTGATATTGCATGCAAGGTTAGACCGCACGATGTATGCCTTGTTCCGGAGAAGCGTGAAGAAGTCACAACGGAGGGTGGTTTGGATGTCTTGGGGCATTTTGAGGCGGTGAAAGCCGCTGCAAAGAAATTAGTTGATGCTGGTATTCGGGTATCTCTATTTATTGACCCAGAAGAAAAACAAATCCAAGCAGCTAAAGAAGTTGGCGCAACCGTAGTGGAATTGCATACCGGTCGTTACGCTGATTTATCTGGAGCCGAGCAGGCAAAAGAGTTGGAACGTATTCGTAAGGCTGCGATATTTGGAAAAAGTATCGGCCTGAGGGTGAATGCTGGTCATGGTTTGCATGAGGGCAATGTCAGACTAGTGGCTGCCATTGCTGAATTATCCGAACTCAATATTGGTCATGCCATTGTGGCTGAGGCTTTGTTTAAAGGCTGGCAAAAAGCGATCACCGACATGAAAGTCTTGATGGCTCAGGGTAGAGCCAGCGCTTAAGTATTAATAACAGCAAATAACAAAAACCCATTACAGTAAATATGATCATCGGCATCGGCACAGACATTCTGCAGATTGAGCGCTTACAGGCGGCATACGATCGCACCAATGGCCGCCTGGCTGAAAAAATTCTGGGGCCAGATGAAATGTTGGTGTTTAAGCACCGCCTTGCCAGAAACCATAAGCGCGGGATTGCGTTCTTAGCTACCCGTTTTGCTGCCAAGGAAGCCTTCTCAAAAGCGATTGGTTTGGGAATGAGAATGCCTATGACTTGGCGTTCACTCCAAACCCTAAATGAGCCTAGCGGCAAGCCAATCACTTCGTACTTGGGTGCTTTGGCACAATTTATGCAGGAAAAAAATTGGGAAGCTCATGTTACTGTTAGCGATGAAAAAGATATGGCAATTGCGCATGTCATCGTTACTCAAATGTAAATAAAAAATACAGTTTAATCAGAGGAAGAAATGAGTAAGTCAACCATGGCCCCAGGCCCAGTCACTCTGGATGTAGTTGGTCTGGAATTAAATGCCGAGGATCGTCGACGCATCTTGCATCCCCTGACTGGTGGCGTTATTTTATTTGGTAGAAACTTTACCAATCGCCAGCAGCTCACTAAATTAACTGCTGCTATTAAGAAGCTGCGCCCTGATGTGCTTATATCCATTGATCATGAGGGTGGTCGAGTACAGCGCGCAAGAACAGACGGCTTTACCCACTTACCAGCTATGCGTAAATTGGGTGAATTGTGGAGCGCTAAAAATAAATCAACTCATGCCGCAGAATCTGCTGCTATCGCAATGGCTGCAGCAACAGCTTGCGGATATGTGCTCGCTGCTGAGTTGCGTGCTTGTGGCGTTGACTTCAGCTTTACACCAGTGCTCGATTTAGATTTTGGTCGCAGCGGTGTGATTGGTGATCGATCTTTTGGTCGCGATCCACAAATAGTCTTTGCTTTGTCGAAGAGTCTGAATGAAGGCTTACGTCTTGCCGGCATGGCCAACTGCGGTAAACACTTTCCAGGACATGGCTGGGCTGAGGCAGATTCACACGTGGCTATCCCGGTAGATGAGCGCCCCTTAAAGGAAATTTTGAATGATGATGCTAAGCCGTATGAGTGGTTAGATTTGAGTTTGGCATCAGTCATGCCTGCCCATGTGATTTATCCAAAAGTGGATAAGAACCCAGCAGGATTTTCAAAGATTTGGCTCCATTCCATCTTGCGTCAAGAATTAGGCTTTGAAGGTGTGATCTTTAGTGATGATCTCTCTATGGAAGGCGCAAGTGTTGCAGGGTCGGTAGTCAAGGGTGCAGAAATGGCTCTAGATGCTGGTTGCGATGCGGTATTGATCTGTAATCGTCCAGACCTTGCTGATCAACTACTCTCAAAATTAAAAGTCTCAAAAACAAAGCAATCTGAATCTGCAACACGTTTAAATCGTCTGATGCCTTTAGCGCCAGCGCCAATATGGAGTGCATTGCAGAACGAGGCCCAGTACCAGCACGCTAAAGGCTTGCTGGGACAGTTGGGACTTATTGCTGATTAAGTAAATATTGGTCTGTAGAAATAAAAAAGCCCGGCATGCCGGGCTTTTTAACATCTGTAGCTAGCTAATTAGTTAGCGCGGCTACGGTATTCACCGGTGCGAGTATCGATCTCGATCTTGTCACCGGTATTGCAGAATAGAGGAACTTGTAATTCATAACCAGTTGCCAATTTTGCATTCTTCAATACCTTGCCTGAGCTGGTATCGCCTTTAACTGCTGGCTCTGTGTAAATGATTTCACGAACCAATGAGTTAGGCATTGCTACTGAGAGTGCTTTACCTTCGTAGAATACTACTTCACACGGCATGCTTTCTTCGAGGTAGTTCAATGCATCACCCATGAACTCAGCTTCAACTTCGTACTGGTTGTATTCAGTATCCATAAATACATACATTGGATCTGCGAAATAAGAATAAGTGCATTCTTTCTTATCGAGAATCACAACATCAAATTTGTCATCCGCTTTGTAAACACCTTCGTTTGGCGCGCCGGTTAACAAATTCTTAAATTTCATTTTTACAACAGAGGAGTTGCGGCCAGAGCGGCTATATTCGGCCTTTAAAACGACCTGGGCATCGGTGCCGATCATCACTACGTTACCAACGCGGAGTTCTTGTGCTGTTTTCATCTTGCTATTCCTGGGGGGCAGAGCTAATTTTCTGCGGTTTTTATCAAAAACAAGATTGTAACCGCCCGCAAGCCTTTATTGCTTGGGATTAGGCGACAAAGCGGATTAAACGCGCTGGCAAGCCGCCATCTGCTTGTTTTCCAAGTAAATGGGTGCGCCAATGCTCGGCATGCGCATTCCAGCTGTTTAAGTCCTTAAGCCATTCGCTGGGCGTTGCCCAAGTCATGGCGGCTATCGTAGCTAGCCTCAACCCTTGGCTAGCCTCTTCCAGGTAGAGGTCCAGAAAAGCTGCTAATTTCACTTCATGGGCGCGGTCTTCTTGGGGATAAATATGCCAAATAAATGGTTTGCCAGCAAGTTGCGCCCGAACAAAAGAATCTTCTCCCCGCACAATATTGAAGTCGCATTGCGATAGTACCCAGTCATATTCATCCTGAGATACAAATGGCATCGAGAGCAGTTGGATATTGGTGGATAGAGAGATTGGGTGCTCTCCATAAAGACTTAATTGTTCGGCATGACCATGGGCAAGCAAGACATCAACATCTTCACCAAGATGTCCTAAGTCAACTAGCCATTTTTTCAGAGGAGCGCCGGGATAGCAAAAGATGCTGATCCGTTTTGCGCCAGGACGCAATTTAGACCATACGGTCTTCAGATCGCCAGGAATATTTTTTGCCACAATATGACCTTCTGGCGGAATGGGGTCTAGCAATAGCCCACCCACCTCATCCTGGAAGCCGGGAAAGAAAAAATATTTCGGAATACCGTGTGACTGAGGTGACGCTTTGCCATGAAAATCAATTACCCAGGGCTCTGCGCTCAAGTATTCCAAGTTAATAATGATGGGTTTGACCGGGGCGATAAAAAGGCCCGCCAAGTAACGTTCTGGCAGTTCGCAACCAAAAGCCTCAATCACAACGTCGGGTATTTGTACTGGATGACGGGCATTAGCATGGCTGGCCTCCCATGGCTGTATATCGATTTTTTGCTTAATGGACGGCTCTACTCCTGATGCGAGTAAATTAAGGGTTGGCAGATCATCGCAAAAAATACGGACCTCTTGCCTATGAATGCTTGATAAGCTTCGGGCTAGACGCCAGCAAACACCGGCATCACCATAGTTATCGACGATTTGGCAGAAAATATCCCAACGCATGAGTAATTCGCTTTTCGAAACCCTTCAGCAGGATGTTAAACGGCTACCCGGATTACCGGGGGTATATCGCTTTTTTGATGAAGCGGGACATATTCTGTATGTAGGCAAAGCGCGCAACCTCAAAAAGCGTGTCTCTAGTTATTTCCAGCGTACCCAGTTATCACCGCGTATCGAACTAATGGTGGGCAAAATTGCCCGCTATGAGACAACGGTAACACGGACTGAAACGGAAGCCCTCATTTTAGAGAACAATCTCATTAAAGAGTTGGCTCCTCCATTCAATATTTTGTTTCGTGATGACAAGTCTTATCCCTATGTGATGTTAACGGGGCATCAGTTCCCAAGGCTGGCCTCGTATCGTGGAAAAGTGGATAAGCGCAATCATTACTTTGGACCATTTCCGAATAGCTGGGCAGTACGCAATAGTGTGCAAATTCTTCAAAAAGTATTCCGCTTAAGAACTTGTGAGGATTCTGTTTTCAAGAATCGCAGTCGTCCTTGCCTCTTACATCAGATTCATCGCTGCAGCGCTCCTTGCGTTGGCCGTCTGAGTATTGAACAGTATGGGCAGGATGTTGCCCAAGCAACTCGATTTTTAGAGGGTGATCACAGCCGAGTGTTATCCGAACTCGAAAAAGAAATGCACAAGCATAGCGAAGCAATGGAGTTTGAGATGGCTGCGGTATTGCGAGATCGCATCGCTGACTTATCTAGCGTGCTACAACAACAGTCGATGGATACCGTTGCCGAGGGTGAGGGTGATGTAGATGTGATCGCTGTAGCACAAATGGAGAGTATGGTTTGCGTGAACTTAGCAATGATTCGTGGCGGCCGTCACTTGGGTGATAGAGCCTATTTCCCTAAAGGTTTGCGCTCCACCTCTGGTGAGCTGCCATCCCCCGCGGAGATATTGGAAGCCTTTATTACTCAGCATTATTTAGAAGAGCATGTGGATGCAACTGCCGCCAATTTAATTCCACCAGTACTAGTTTTAAATCATCCCCTTCAATCCGCAAGCGATGACCTGACTCAACTCAATGAATCTCCCCCTGAAGATTTGCACGAGTTATTAAATGCACAAGCTGGCAGAAAAATTACTTTCTTGCATCAACCCCAAGGTCAAAGACGTCACTGGCTTGGGATGGCAGAGGGTAATGCGAAGATTGCACTCACTAAACGCTTAGTTGAGACGGGTGGGCAGTTGGCTAGGGCACGTGCATTGGCTGATATCTTGAGTCTCGAATTGGAGAGTCTTGAGCAGTTGCGCATCGAATGTTTTGATATTAGCCACACCTCTGGTGAAGCAACCCAAGCATCTTGTGTGGTGTATACCAAGAACGCGATGCAGTCGAGTGAGTATCGACGCTTCAATATTAATGACATTACACCAGGTGATGATTACGCAGCTATGCGCCAGGTCTTGCAGAGACGCTATGCTAACTTTCAAGAGTTACCTGTTGAAAAAATTCCTCAAGTGATTTTGATTGATGGCGGCAAAGGCCAGGTAGAGATGGCAAGACAAGTGCTTTCTGAATTTGGCATGGATGTGGGTTTAATTGTGGGCGTTGCTAAGGGTGAAGGTCGTAAGGTTGGACTGGAAACCCTCATTTTTGCGGATGGACGCAAGTCTTTGGAATTGGGTATTGATAGCGCGGCATTGCTATTAGTCGCCCAGATACGAGATGAGGCCCACCGGTTTGCCATTACTGGCATGCGCGCTAAGCGTGCCAAGGCTAGGACAATCTCCCGTTTAGAGGAGATTGAGGGCATTGGCGCCAAGCGTCGTCAAAAGTTGTTGGCTCGTTTTGGTGGCTTAAAGGGCGTCTCCAATGCCAGCATCGAAGAGATCGCCGGTGTTGAAGGCGTCTCTTTAACGCTCGCTGAACAGATATATCGTCAGCTTCACTAGGAGCATTGACCGTTCTTGGTTTATGCTTATCTAATGCCTTTTAATCTACCGATCGCCCTGACCTGGTTGCGTGTTGCAGCGATTCCGCTGTTGGTAGCTATTTTTTATCTCCCCAATTCTTGGCTTACTCCGTTTGATAAGAATCTGATTGCTGCAATCATCTTTATCTCTGCCGCCATTACCGATTGGTTGGATGGTTTCTTAGCGCGCCGTTTAAAACAAGAATCTGCATTTGGTCAGTTCTTGGATCCTGTGGCAGATAAGCTTATTGTTGCTGCCGCTTTATTGGTTTTATTAAACATGGATCGCGTCCAAGTTTGGGTTGCACTCATCATTATTGGTCGTGAAATCACAATCTCCGCCCTGAGGGAGTGGATGGCTTTATTAGGGGCCGGAAAAAGTGTGGCAGTTCATATGGTTGGCAAGCTCAAAACGACTGCTCAACTCATCGCCATTCCTTTTTTATTGCTGAATGACACCTTATTTGGTTGGTTAAATTGTGCGCAAGTGGGTACCTGGTTAATTTGGATTGCCTCATTTTTAACTCTTTGGTCGATGTTCTATTACATGAAAAAGGCCTTGCCTCAGCTCGTTGGAAAAATCGACTAAGCGTTATAAAGCCCAGCCAGTTAAGCCTTTCAGGGAGATTGAGTTCCCCTAGCTTTAAGGTTTTGTGAGGAATAATGCTTTCTTGCAGATTGTTTGTTAAACTACTGCCCTGTTATGCGGGAATAGCTCAGCTGGTAGAGCGATACCTTGCCAAGGTATAGGTCGGGAGTTCGAACCTCCTTTCCCGCTCCAAGTTCGATGGGAAGCCCTCAAAAGCTTCCCATTTTTGATTCAAGAGTATGGCGCGTTGGCCGAGTGGTTAGGCAGGAGCCTGCAAAGCTTCGTACGGGGGTTCGATTCCCTCACGCGCCTCCAGTAATTTCGCTTGACGAAATAGGTAGAGCACCTAAAATACTTTCAGCATCTATAAGAAAGTCGCATCAATTCTGTAAAGCGAAAAATGATCAAACTTCACACCCTTAAACTCAGCGCTCTTACTTTGTTCCTGTCGGTATTGTTAGGAGCATGCGCTAGCTCTGGCGATTCGCCAACAGGTACCCCTCAGGAAGTTCAAGAAGTTCAGGCTCAGTTGTTGGGCGATATGCCTTTGCCGGCAGCCTCAAAAATTATTGGCGCGGATTCATTAATTATTGGTCGCGGTGATAACTGGGTCGGTCGTGTAGTTTTATCTGGTGTGCAAACGCCCACTGATATTTATGCATTTTTCCAATCTGAATATCCACGTGCCGGCTGGACAACTGTGAGCGCAGTGAAAACAAAAACGAGCATCTTGGTATTCACCAAAGGTGATCGTACTGCTACAGTGGAACTCAATGAAGGGTCATTAACTGGACCAAAGACATTGATCACGATTACTTCTTCACCAAAGAATGCTAACGTAGTGGCGCCTAGTAAGAAGTAAATCAAAAATACCGCTCTTCACGGCAGCAAATAAAAAGGCCTCTACTCAGAGGCCTTTTCTTATATGCAACCTTGCTTAAAGGCCTTCAGCCCTAATTAAGCCAACCGCTTGTCCTTCTATAGCAAAGTTGGGCTGACGATCATCTACCAAAATGTTTTTGAAGTCTGGGTTCTCTGCTTGTAATTCGATGACCATGCCATTCGCAGTTTTCTTTTGTTGCCAACGCTTCACAGTCACCTCATCATCTAAGCGAGCGACAACGATGTCACCATTACGAACTTCGGTTGTCTTTCTTACTGCCAAGTAATCGCCATCTAAGATGCCGGCATCGCGCATGCTCATACCTTTTACTTTTAATAGGTAATCAGCGCCTTTACTAAATAAATTTGGATCCACTGGAACATGCTTTTCAATATGTTCCACAGCCATGATTGGGGATCCAGCTGCAACGCGACCAATTAATGGCAATGTGAGTTGTTGTAATGCGCCTGACGGTAAAGAAAGCTGGCGGTATTTATTGCTATTGTGCGATTGATTAAATCGTTGCGGAATCCGAATGCCGCGTGAAGTACCGGGCGTTAATTCGATGTAACCTTTTTTAGCAAGCGCGCGCAAATGTTCTTCGGCGGCATTGGCAGAAGCAAATCCGAGTTGAGTAGCTATTTCTGCACGAGTGGGCGGCAGACCACTTTCATCGATGGCCTTATTAATCAACTCCAAAATCTCATTCTGACGTGGAGTGAGCTTGGGGAGGGCAGTCAGCTCCTCCGGAAAATCGACTGTGTTTATGTCCATACTGGGATTGTATACAGCAGTATTTGATAGATCAAGCTATTTAAGGGGGATAATGGGGTATGAGCTCTCAACAAAATACTCCTGAAACTTCACCCCATATCTTGGTGTTGGGTATGGGTGGCACGATTGCCGGTTTGGCGCCGAGTCCAGCTGAAAATCCTATGCTATATGAAGCTGGCCAGGTCGAAGTGGCCTCCTTGCTTACCCATATTCAGTCTGCCGTTCCTGAAGGCATCAGCTTGGTTTCAAGGCAGGTTGCTAATATCAATAGCCGCAACCTGACAGAGTCTTTATTGACCTTACTGGGCGAGACTGTAAGAGAGGCCCTTGCTAATACCTTGGTTAAAGGGATAGTGGTCACTCACGGAACTGACACGATTGAAGAGACGGGTGTCTTTTTGCAGCTGACTTGCGGAAAATATGCTCAAAATTTAGGCAAAAGAGTCATCTTGACTGGCGCTATGTTGCCGTCCAATGCCCCTAAGGCGGATGGCCCATCCAACTTGCTGGACGCTATTCGTTGGGCTTCAACACCTATTGATAACTGCCCTGGCGGTATTTATGCCGTTATGGATGGCAGGGGTTGTTTGGCTATGGATCTGGCAAAACGCCATGGTAGCGCCCTCAATGCACCCATCCAAGCTTCTCCTAGTAGCTCAGTTGGGTTGATTAATCCATCTTGGCTGTCAGGTGTTAAGGCGGTTCAGGCCCTTTGGAGTGAAGATTTACCCATTCCTAAAGAGGGTGAATGGCCTTGGGTAGAGATATTGACTAGCCATGCAGGCGCTCGCTCAGAAACGATTACCCATTGGCTGAACTCCAAAGTAAAGGGCTTGGTCCTTGCGGGCTCTGGCATGGGAGGCTTTCATGATGCCTGGAGAGATTCCCTTGGTGCGGCAGTAAAACATGGAATTGCCTTGGTGAGGACTACTAGAACGGGCGCAGGTGAAACCCTGCTCGATTTGCCTGAAAAGGATATTGCTGGGTGCTTAGCTTCAGGTAGTCTGACTGCCCCGAGAGCCAGAATTGCACTCCAACTCTCTCTGAATGCCGAAAAACAGGCTCAAATAGCTGGTAAATCCCTGACTTGGCAGGATTTTTTTGCTAGAATAGCGGTCTTGCCTGTAATCCGGTAAGTGCTGAAAAGCAGCTGTAAAAGTGTTGTTAGCAGTACCTACAATTTGTTACTACCTTGTCACACTGGCGCTGAGTTCACAACCATCAGAACTTAGCAAGACGCCCAGGTGACTGTATCCTTAAGGAGTGTTAGATGCGTCATTATGAAATCGTCTTTATCGTCCATCCGGACCAAAGCGAGCAAGTGCCAGCGATGATCGATCGTTACAAAGCTACATTAGCAGCTGCGGGCGGCAAAATTCATCGTATGGAAGACTGGGGTCGTCGTCAGATGGCTTACATGATCGACAAGCTTGCTAAAGCCCACTACGTTTGCATGAACATTGAGTGCGACCAGAAAACTCTGGAAGAGCTCGAGCATGCGTTCAAATTTAACGATGCTGTTTTGCGTCACCTCATCATCAAGACTAAGAAAGCTGAAACAGAGCCTTCCATCATGATGAAAGAAGTGCAACGTGAAGAAGCGCGTAAATCTGCTCAAGCCGACGCTCCTGTAGCGACAGCCTAAGTTAGAAATTTGAAGAGGAATACACAGACTAGAAAACGTATCAGAGAAGCGGAGCGGCGTTGAATCATTTCACCCTCACTGCGATCTTGGTATCTAAAGACGCGATTCGATTTACACCAGCAGGAATACCGGTGATGCATTGCCAGCTAGAACATAGCGGCCAAGCAAACGAGGTAGGAGTGGCAAGGAAAATTCAGATGAACGTTGAAGCCATCACAATCGGTCCGATACAAAAGGACTTAGAGCGAATGGATTTAGGGGCTGAGGCAGTGTTTGAGGGATTCTTAGCACCCAAGACTCTACGTAATCAAAGACTTGTTTTCCATATTACCCATATTCAATTGAAAAATTAAAGAGGAAATCATCATGGCGTTTGGAAAGAAACCCGATTTCAAAAAGAAACCAGCTCAGAACCCATTGTTCAAGCGTAAGCGTTATTGTCGTTTCACTGTTGCTGGCGTAGAACAGATTGATTACAAAGATGTAGATACATTGAAGGACTTCATTGGCGAAAACGCTAAGATCACTCCTGCTCGTTTGACAGGCACAAAAGCTAAATATCAGCGTCAGTTAGACACTGCTATTAAGCGTGCTCGTTACTTGGCTTTATTGCCATTCTCCGATCAACATAAGAAATAATTGGGAGCCCTCAATGCAAATCATTCTTTTAGAAAAAGTAACTAACCTGGGCAACCTTGGCGATGTAGTTCGCGTTAAAGACGGTTTCGCTCGTAACTTTTTAATTCCACAACGTAAAGCGCGTCGTGCAACTGAAGCGGCGATTGCTGACTTTGCAGTTCGTCGTGCTGAGTTGGAAAAATTAGCTGCTGAGAAATTGGCTGCTGCTGAAGTAGTTGGCGCAAAGCTCAAGGACTTGGTTCTCGAAATCGGTCAAAAAGCGGGTGTTGACGGTCGTTTGTTTGGTTCTGTAACCAATCACGACATCGCTGATGCTTTGAAAGCTAAAGGCTTCACAATTGAGAAGTCTTCAGTACGCATGCCTACTGGCCCATTGAAAATGGTTGGTGATCATCCTGTAGCGGTTGCCGTTCATACCGACGTAGTTGCAGATATCACTATTCGTGTAGTTGGCGAGCAAGCTTAAGTTTTAGATCTGTAAACTAGCCTCATGGCTGAATCCCGTTCACGTTCCGTTACGCTGAATCCCGGCATGATGGGTTCTGGGGATGCAGTCGTGCAGGCTTTAAAAGTTCCGCCGCATTCTGTAGAGGCCGAGCAATCTTTGCTCGGCGGTCTACTGATCGATAACTCCTCTTGGGATAACCTGGGTGGAGTATTAAACGACAAAGATTTCTATCGCCCCGAACATGCTTTGATCTACAAAGCAATTGCTCGTTTGGTTGGCGACAATCATCCTGCTGACGTCATTACCGTTCATGATGCAATTAAATCTGAGCAGGGTGGTGATTTGGTTGGTATTGATTACCTAAATTCATTGGCGCAAAACACTCCCAGTGCAGCGAATATTAAAGGCTATGCCGATATCGTTCGTGACCGCAGTATTTTGCGTCGCTTGATCGAAGTTTCAGACAGCATCGTTAATTCAGCATTCGTTCCTGAGGGGCGCACTGTAAGAACTTTGTTGGATGAGGCTGAATCACGGATTCTTCAGATTGGTGAAGAGGGTAGTCGCAAGGCCGACTATCTTGAGATTGAGCCTTTGCTCAAAGCTGTTGTTGCCCGTATTGATGAGCTTTATAACCGCCAAGGCGGTAGCGACATCACTGGTATTGCCACGGGCTTTATTGATTTAGATAAGCAAACTAGTGGCCTGCAAAAAGGCGACTTAGTGATTGTTGCGGGTCGTCCTTCTATGGGTAAGGCGCAACCACTGGATGCAAAAGTGAAAACGGTTGATGGCTGGAAGCTGATGGGTGATCTGAAGTTTGGTGATCGTCTCGCCTCTGTCGATGGTCAGCATTCAATGGTCACCGGTATTTATCCGCAAGGCATGAAGCAGATATATAAAGTAACTTTTTCTGATGGTCGTCAAGCGGAGTGTTGTGACGAGCATTTATGGCGTGTGATGTATCGCGATTGGTCCGAGCCACGTATTATCAATACCACCCGATTAATGGAAATGCTGCAATGTGTTCGATATAAAAATAGATTGTGGATTGATCCGGTCTCAGGCGATTTCGGTCATTCGAATGCATTGCCAGTCCATCCGTGGGTTTTGGGTGCGTTGCTTGGAGATGGAACTTTAGCTCTGTCTCACAGCTCGGTGATGTTTTCAACCAAGTCCCCTGAGCTTGTAGAGCGCATGAATTTACTTGCAAACTACGAGATGGAGTTAGTTCACGCTAATGCTTATGACTGGAGATTAGTCTCAAAAGAAAGAATTGCTGCTAATGGCCAAAGAGCGGCCGTAAAGACAAATTTTTTCAGGTCTGCATTGCAGGATATCGGTATTCTTGGCTGCAGAAGTTTTGATAAACACATTCCAGCAACTTATCTTGAGGCGAACAAGAATTCTCGTCTTGCATTGTTCCAAGGTCTGATGGATACCGATGGTTGGATTGAGAAATGGGGCTCTATTCGCTTTTGTACAGCAAGCAAACAATTATCTGAAGATGTTGCAACTTTAGCCAGATCTTTGGGTGGTTTTTGCTCAATAGCGCATAAGCAGACAAGCTTCACCTACAAGGGTGAAAAGAAGCAAGGTCGCCTAAGTTATGTTTTAAATATGAGTTTTGACCCCGGTTTTCAAGCGTTTACTCTGCCTGAAAAGACTGAAAGATTAAGAGCAAGTTGGGATCGCCAACGTAGACTTTCATTCAAGAGTATTGAGCCGTCTAGGATGTCTGAAGCGCAATGTATTTCAGTAAGCCATCCTCAAAGAACTTACGTAACGAATGATTATGTCGTTACTCACAACACTGCATTTGCCTTGAATATTGCTGAGAACGTTGCATTGGCAGAAGGTTTGCCTGTTGTGGTTTTCTCCATGGAGATGTCGGGCGAACAATTGGCTGCCCGTTTATTGGGTTCGGTAGGGCGCGTAGACCAGAGTCGCATGCGTACCGGTAAGTTGCAAGATGATGAGTGGCCGCGTGTCACTGATGCCATTGCACGTTTAAGTAATACCCAAATTTTGATTGATGAGACCGGCTCTTTATCTAGCTTAGAGTTGCGCGCACGCGCACGCCGTATCGCCAGAAACTTTGGTGGTACTCTTGGTTTGGTAGTGATTGATTACTTGCAGTTGATGAGTGGCTCCGGTTCTGAAAACCGCGCAACCGAGATTTCAGAAATCTCCCGCTCCCTCAAGTCTCTTGCAAAAGAACTGCAGTGTCCTGTAGTTGCGCTCTCACAGTTAAATCGTGGTCTTGAGCAACGCCCTAATAAGCGTCCAATCATGTCAGACTTGCGTGAGTCAGGCGCTATCGAGCAAGATGCCGACTTAATTATGTTCATCTATCGTGATGAGGTTTATCACCCGGACACTACCACCGATAAAGGTATGGCTGAGATCATCATTGGTAAACAACGTAACGGTCCGATTGGAACTGTGCGCTTAAGTTGGCAAGGTCCATATACTAAGTTTGACAACTTAGCGATGGGCTCTGTTGGATACTCTTCTGGTGGATACGAGCCTTTTTAAATCCAAATAAGAAAAAAAATTGCCCAAAGAAAAAGCCTCACAGTGTGAGGCTTTTTTAATGCAAGAAATTAATCAGATCAAAATAGATTCAATAATTAATCTTATTTTCCGCCTTCACATTTCTTGATTGAAGCTGCTTTAGCAGCACCGTACAGTGGCTTGCCATCTTTGCTAATTGCTTTAGCTTCACAGCCATTTGCTTGAGCTCCGCCCATGCATTTTTTAATGGAAGCATCTTTAGCTGCGCCATAGAGGGGTTTACCTTCTTTGCTTACTGCTTTAGCTTCGCAAGCCGCTTGGTCGGCGAAAGCGTAGGTGGGGAGCGCAAAACTCAGTGCAATACTTAAAGCGATGATGATTTTTTTCATGACATCTCCAATTGTGAGTACTTCTTTTCGTGGACTGCTTAATAAAATACTGTAATCTAAATTAAGCTATTAGGAAATATGGGGAAAGTGCTATTAACCCTAAAGAATGTCAATATCAAGGCGCCATACGACGTGCTTCAGTAAATTTAGATGCCCAATAGGGTGATGTGATGTAATCCAGGCGTACTGTTCCTCCGGCACTAGGGGCATGTACAAATCTGCCTTGTCCTACATAAATTCCAGCATGAGAATATTTCTCACCAGTGGTATTGAAGAATACTAAATCACCTGGTGCAGGAGGCTGACCTTCAATACTTCTACCTTTGGTGCTCATCAATTGAATAGTGCGGGGTAGTTTTACCCCAGCCGCTTTGTTATAGACATACACAATCAACCCACTGCAATCAAAACCACCTTTTGGGGTATTACCGCCATAGCGATAGGGCACATCCACCAAGCCTACGGCTGCAATGGAGATATCTTCAGTGCCGACGCTAGTGTCTTGCTTAAATTGAGAAACCTTGGAAGATGATCCTGATTTACCGCTAAATGTGCTGCATCCGCTTAGGATGAGTAAGCTACAAATAAAAATGCCGCACCCCAGGAGAGTGCGGCATGAGAGGGATTGCTTAGAGTGCGTCAGCAGCATGATCCGCAAGGCGTGAGCGCTCACCGCGAGCCAATGTCACATGACCGCCGTGACGCCAGCCTTTGAAGCGATCCACCACATAAGTTAAACCAGAGGAGCCTTCTGTTAGGTAAGGTGTATCAATCTGGGCGATATTACCTAAGCAAATAATTTTGGTTCCAGGGCCTGCACGGGTTACCAGGGTCTTCATTTGTTTTGGGGTGAGGTTTTGCGCCTCATCAATGATGACAAACTTGCTCACAAAAGTTCTACCGCGCATAAAGTTCATGCTCTTTACTTTGATGCGGGAGCGAATTAACTCTTGAGTTGCAGCACGACCCCATTCACCAGCGCCGCCATCTTCATTGCGCTGTAATACCTCAAGGTTATCGTCAAATGCACCCATCCAAGGTTGCATCTTTTCTTCTTCGGTGCCTGGAAGGAAGCCAATATCCTCACCCACAGGGACGGTGGCACGTGTAATGATGATCTCGTTATAGCGTTTGCTGTCGAGGACCTGCTCGAGGCCGGCAGCCAGTGCAAGCAAAGTTTTTCCGGTACCAGCCTGTCCCAATAGGGTCACAAAGTCTACATCTGGGTTCATGAGCAAATTCATGGCAAAGTTCTGCTCGCGGTTACGCGCAGTCACACTCCAAACATTATTTTTCTGATGAGAGAAGTCTCTGAGTGTTTGTAAGAGAGCGGTCTTCCCATTAATTTCTCTAACCTGTGCGTAGAAAGGCGTAGAGCCATCTGGATTTTCTTGATAGACAAACTGATTGACCAGCATGCTTTGTACGGATGGTCCGGTGACTCTATAGAACATGGTGCCAGATTTGGAGTCAGCCCAGCTTTCCATATCCTTGCCATGCTTAGGCCAGAAATCTGCATTCAGTTGCATGACTCCGGCATACATCAAGTCGCGATCCTCTAAAACTTGGTCATTGAAATAATCTTCAGCCGGTAAGCCAAGTGCGCGTGCCTTGATGCGCATATTGATATCTTTGGATACCAATACCACTTCTTGACCCTTACGAGTTTTTTGTAGCTCGCTGACTACTGCCAAAATCAGGTTGTCACCTTTACCTTCGGGCAAACCCTCCGGTAATGCTTGCGTAGAGAATTTGGTTTGGAAGAAGAGGCGACCGGTGACATCTTGGTTGCCCAACTTGTTCAGGGGAATGCCCTCATCTAGAGTGCCGCTTGTTCCGGCAATCAGTTGGTCCAAGGATCTGCTGACAGTGCGGGCATTACGAGCTACCTCGGTCATGCCCTTCTTGTGGTTATCCAGCTCTTCTAGAGTCGTCATCGGTAAATAAAGGTCGTGCTCTGAGAAGCGGAATAGGGAGCTTGGATCGTGCATCAATACGTTGGTATCGAGAACAAATAAGCTTGGCGGTCCAGTACGAATCACGCGTTTAGGTTTTGCGGGTGTAGACGCCTTACTTTCGTTTCGCACATTAGAGGTGGGGCGATGATCCGCTTTGATCTTTTCGAGAGCTACTTCTGCAGCAGATAAATCTTCCTCTGCGTCATTAGTCCAATCAACGGCTTCCACTACCACCGGTTTTGCTAGAGCGGGTCGTTTCTTTAAGTCGGGAGTATCTTTGCGACTGAGTTTGACTTGATCAGCAATTTGAGTGGGGATTGGGGGCAGTGGCATGGACTCTCCTAAAAGAAAAAACCGCCAAGCGGAGTGCGTTGACGGTTTATTACGAAACTAGTTGCAGTGATACTTGAAAAACGGAGGGGGTTGCTCCCCGTACCTGATCTGAGATATTCAGGTTTCTGAATCAAACGGATTGTCAGACTTTCCCGTCGTTTACGGTGCATATGAATCACTTTACCCCAAATTTTGGGGTTTGCAAGCACCTCTGATCAAATTATTGTAAAAATTATTTAGTGGCTTGGGCAGCTTGTAATACCTCTGTCACATGACCGGGAACCTTCAGGCCGCGCCACTCTTTTGCTAGCTTGCCAGTAGAGTCAAATAGGAAGGTGCTGCGCTCAACGCCACGGACTTGTTTGCCATACATATTCTTCATCTTCATAACTCCAAAGATCTGGCAAAGTTTTTCTTCCGTGTCAGCAACTAGCTCAAACGGGAGCTCTAGTTTGCTGCGGAAATTGTCATGTGACTTAAGGCTATCTCGTGAAACACCTACTACCAGAGTATTGGCTTTGGTAAATGCTTCAATGTTGTCTCTAAATTCTCCAGACTCAGCAGTGCAGCCCGGCGTCATATCTTTAGGGTAGAAGTAGAGCACCAGTTTTTTGCCTTTTGTAGAATCTGGTGAAAACGTCAATCCAGAAGTTGCTGGAATCGCACACTGCGGCATGGGTTTACCGATAGCTACTGTCATGATGATCCTTCGTTGGTTGTCTCTAATGCTGATTAAATTAATTAGTTATTTTGAATGATTAAATCACCGCTACGATTGGGTATTTCACCCCAGGTCAGCGGTAGTACAGCTATTTTATCGAGTTGCTTGGTGGCTTCCCAGGATTTATGAAGCTCGCCCATAGTGACGAGCTCATGACCTTGATTTAGCCATCCAGCTAGCAGCTGCTCGAACGCAGGCAATAGCTTTTGCCCCTCTAGTTCAGCGTGCAATGTGAATACTTGGTCATTTGGATTGCTTTGAGTGATTTCTAGTAACTTTTTTACTGCGCCAAATTCATCTGCGCCATCGATGCCAATAAGTTCATCAAAGGTGGGGAGTGTGGTTGGGTACTGAACATGCTTTGCTTTTCCTGAAGGAAGTGCAAGGCGATAGGGCATGAGATTGGGTTCAGCTCTGCCATCAGAGGAATAGGCAATGCCCCATTGATCGAGTTGCTCAAAGGCGGCGGCGTTCATTTGCCATCCTGCAGCACCATAGGTCACTGGTGCATGACCAAAAATTTCTATAAAACGATCCCAGCTTTTTTGCATCATCGCTTTTGTCCAGGATGCATCTTGATTACGAACTGCATCTTGCCAGGCAACGTGATCCCACGTATGAATGCCCGTCTCATGACCTGCTTTATCAATGACGCGCATTTCTGCGGCAGCTTTCTTGCCAATATCCGGTCCAGGAATGAGGACGCCATAGAGTAAGGTCCTAATCCCATAGTGCTCCACAACAGAGGTACGGCTAACTTTTTTCAGAAAGCCTGGGCGAAAGACGCGCTTTAAGGCCCAGCCGGTGTGGTCAGGCCCAAGACTAAATAGAAAGGTGGCTTTCAGGCCAAAACGCTCAAGAGTACGAGCTAGATTCGGTACGCCTTCTTTGGTGCCGCGTAAGGTATCTACATCAACCTTGAGAGCTATCTTTGCCATGTACCTTTGAGTTTACTTTTGCTTATTCTTTGTCGACTAGGTGACGTGCTTTTTCTACGTCTCCACGATAGGCTTCAAAAATGTTCTTGAGCGCATCAGTCATCGTAGTGGTTGGCTTCCAACCCAATTCGCTCATCGTATTGTCAATTGCTGGAACACGATTTTGAACATCTTGATAGCCTTCACCGTAGTAAGCACCCGAAGTAGTTTCTACAATCTTCACTTCATTCGCATTCTTTGCGTACTCAGGAATGCTGCGAGCAATTTCCAACATTTGATTGGCTAGCTCACGAATAGAGTGATTGTTCTTTGGATTACCGATGTTATAAATCTTGCCATTAGCAATACCATCTTTGTTATCGATAATATGCATCAAAGCATCGATACCATCATCAATATAAGTAAAGGCACGTTTCTGTGCGCCACCATCAACAACGTTGATGGATTCGCCGCGAACGATATGACCTAAGAACTGAGTCACAACGCGGGATGAGCCTTCTTTTGGTGTGTAGATACTATCTAGACCAGGGCCAATCCAGTTAAATGGGCGGAAGAGAGTAAAGCGCAAGCCTTCCATGCCATAACCCCAGATCACGCGATCCATCAATTGTTTGGAACAAGCGTAGATCCAGCGCGGCTTGTTAATTGGGCCATAAACCATATTCGATTTGGTAGGATCAAATTCACCATCCTCACACATTCCATACACTTCAGAAGTTGATGGGAATACCAAATGCTTTTTGTATTTGACTGCAGAGCGTACGATCGGTAAGTTGGCTTCAAAGTCGAGTTCAAATACTTTGAGTGGTTGTTGTACATAAGTTGCAGGCGTTGCAATCGCCACTAAAGGCAAGATGACGTCGCATTTGCGAATGTGATATTCAACCCATTCTTTATTGATGGTGATGTCACCTTCAAAGAAATGCATGCGTGGATGATTGATTAAATCACCAAGGCGATCGTTTTGCATATCCATGCCGTAGACATCCCAGTCGGTTGTCTCGAGAATGCGCTTGGAAAGGTGGTGACCAATAAAGCCGTTAACACCAAGAATGAGTACTTTTTTCATCTCTACTGCCTCGTTTTAATCTAATTTGCTATTGCTGAATTTTCTACTTATTTGCTTGCTGGAAACCATTCCAATACTTCAACTGCTTGATGGTCGCCACAAATGCCGAATACCCGATTATCAACCACTTGGATGCCACAAACCCCAAGATTGAGCTTGCCTGGAAATGGCCCGTTTAGGCTGGTGCGGGCCACAATCATGGTTTTGCCGTCATGGTTGCTAAAGGCGCCTGGATAAGGGGGTGCAACAGCCCTAACCAAGTCGTGGACCTGTTTGGCAGTCTGATTCCAATGAATTTGCCCGTCTGCAGGCTTTCTACCGCCAAAATAACTGCCTTTTTGGAGCTCGTTCGCCTTGCGGGGAACAATTCCATTTAGAAGGCTAGGCAAGACCTGATCGATCACGCTCACGGCAGCCTGACTGACCTTAGCAAATACATCAGTAGCAGTTTCATCTGGGCCGATGCTGACGGCTGCTTGCCCAACAATATCTCCTGCATCCGGTTTGGCTTCCATGACGTGTAAAGTTGCGCCGGTCTCTGTTTCGCCATGCAGAATTGCCCAATTAACTGGTGCGCGTCCGCGATATTTTGGAAGTAGTGAGCCATGCATATTGAGTGCGGCAATTTTGGCGCAATCCAAAATCTGCTCCGGAATCATGAAGCGATAGTAGAAAGAAAAAATATAGTCAGGAGCTAACGCTTGGAGCTTGGGAACTAAATCTATTAATTCATTAGCGCTTGGAGTAATGTAAGAAATATTTTTTTCTTGGCAAAGTTTTGCAACGCTCCCAAACCAAACATTCTCATTGGGATCATCCTGATGGGTTACTACGAGATCAACTTGTATGCCAGCATTGAGAAGTGCTTTGAGGCAGTTGACGCCAACATCGTGATAGGCAAAGACGACTGCGTGCAATTATTTTTTCTCTAAAACAGTTTGCACCACATAGCGGGGACGCTTGCGGATTTGCTGATAGATACGGCCAATATATTCACCTAAAAGACCGAGCCCAAAGAGCATTACACCAATCAGGAAGAAGGTTAGGGCGAATAGGGTAAATACCCCCTCAACCTCAGCGCCCAGAAGGAAGCGACGCACTAGCAGGTAGACGAACAAGCTACCAGCCGCAAGTGATAGAAGCATGCCGAGTATTGAGAAAATCTGCAATGGCATGACAGAGAAGCCAGTGACTAAGTCAAAGTTCAGGCGAATCAATTGGTACAAACTGTATTTGGATTCACCCGCAAAACGCTCTTCGTGTTTGACAGTAATTTCGACTGGATTTGCAGAGAAGGTATATGCCAGTGCCGGGATAAATGTATTACTCTCATCGCATTGACGTACTAAGTCAACAATGCGACGGCTATAGCCACGCAACATACAACCTTGATCAGTCATCGTGATGCGCGTAATATTTTCGCGCAAGCGATTCATAACGCGTGAAGCGAATTTTCTGAAGAAACTATCGCGGCGATCGGCGCGAATAGTGCCTACGTAATCATGACCCTTTAATAGCTGCTCAGTTAAAGCATCAATTTCTTCGGGAGGATTTTGTAGGTCTGCATCCAGAGTAATGATGTGTTCGCCTTTGGCGTATTCAAAGCCAGCCATGATGGCCATATGTTGGCCAAAGTTGCTGTGAAATAAAACGGCACGGGTTACATCAGGACGTAACTCGACTTGCTTGGAAAGAATGCCAGCAGATCGATCTTTGCTACCGTCGTTAACAAATACAATCTCATAGGTGATCTTGCGTTTGGCAGACAGGACATCCAATGCCGGATAAAGGCGATCAAATAGAGCCTGAAGACCATCTTCCTCGTTGTAAACGGGAATAACGATGCTGAGTATTGGGTTGGCAACTAAATTTGCAGTCATGCTGCAATTTTGCCTGATTCTTTGGGTTTAACCCAGGAACGCTAGTTTTTGCGGTATTTCTGCAAAATTCCGATCAATCCACTGGCTATACGGGCAATATCTTCATCTGCCATTGCGGGAAATAAGGGGAGGGTGAGAATAGATCGACCAATGCGTTCGGCAACCGGAGTGTCTGAAGTTTTGTAGCCCTGGTTTTTATAGAGAGTGAACCCAGTAATTGCGGGGTAATGAACGCCAGTGCCAATGCCCAAATCTTTTAACTCCGTCATCACTTGAGCGCGATCAATGTTGAGCTGATCAAGTGGCAAAATAACTTGAAACATATGCCAGTTACTATCAGTGAAATTTTCTACTGGAAGTTCTAATCTCAAGCCTTCCAATCCAGCAGATTTCAGTTTGGCACGAAGCATATCAAAGTATTGGCGCGCGAGTTCGGCACGACGTGTTTGATAAGGGGGAAGTTGCTTGAGCTGTTCAAGACCGATGGCTGCATTCACATCGGTCAAGTTATCTTTGCCGCCCAATACATCAACATCCATGCCGTCCATGCCTTGACGGGTTAATCCTTGTAGGCGGAATTTCTCAGCCAGCTTTGCTTCGTCGAGATTATTGAGAACAAGGCAGCCACCCTCAATAGTGGTGAGGTTCTTATTGGCCTGGAAGCTAAAGCTCACCAGGTCACCAAAGCTGCCAATCTTCTTGCCTTGCCACTGCGAGCCAAAGGCTTGAGCTGCATCCTCAATCACGCGAAGCTTGTGTTGTTTGGCTAGCGCATAGAGTTGATCCATATCAACAGGTAATCCAGCTAAATAGACCGGCATGATCGCGCGTGTCTTTGGCGTGATTGCAGCCGCCACTTTATTCAGATCAATGTTGCGTGTAATAGGATCAATATCCACAAATACTGGTTTGGCACCAACACCTAAAATCACATTAGAAGTTGCGACCCAAGAAATTGGGGTGGTGATCACTTCATCGCCATTGCCAATGCCGGCAACTTGTAGAGCGATCTTCATGGTCGCTGTCCCATTTGCAAAACAGCGCACAGGACGGTCACCAAAGTATTGGCTTAGGGTTGCCTCAAACTCTGCTAACTTCGGTCCAGATGTCACCCATCCTGAACGCAATACCTCTGAAACAGCATCAATGGTTTCTTGATTGAAGCTCGGGCGCGTGAAGGGGATGAAGTTTGACATGGTGTCCTATATTACTGCGAGATATCTGGATGCTTGACAATGACCCTGCGTGAATCACGATCGACCTCCTGCATTGGGAAGCCCTGGGTCTTAAGCGCATCAAATTGCTCTGGAACCATGATGGCGTAGGCCGTTTGATCTTCTTGCCAGCGGGTAATAAAGGCGTTTAATGTCGGCATCCAAAGTTCTGGCTCTTGCTTAACCCCAAACTCAAGCTCATCGGGTGATTCAACCATGATCATTGTTCTGCCTAAATAGAAAGGCACAGTGTGATCTAGAAGACGCACTGAATAGAAGTTCACTTTTTCTGGAATAGAGGCTTTGACTCGCTCTACTAGATCGATACCAGAAACTGCGCGGCCCAATGTCTCGTGACCTGTTCCCGCGATGATGGCGCAGAGAAAGAACCCACAAGCAAAGCTGACGATGCTTTGAATGCCATTGCGCTTGCTTTGCCATGCAGCGTAAGCGCTAAAGCTGACAAGCGCTACTAATGCGGCAATCACCCAATAGGTATATTGCGCATAAGCTTCAATCTCATCAGGTCTTGCTTGTTTGCCAATGGCATCTAAAAAGAAAAATCCAACACACCCCAAAATTGCAAAGCAAAGTGTCTGTAATTTCCATGGCAATGCCATGGTGTTGGTGTGACCAAGCAAGCGATCTAAACGATTGCCAATAATTAAAGCGAGCGCTGGGAAAACGGGGATGATGTAACCCGGTAGCTTAGAGTGCGATACGCTAAAGAATGCAAAGATCACAGCAAACCAGCAGACTAATAACCAGCCTGCTGAGAATTCGCGGCGGCGCTCGCTCCATGCTTGTGCAAGCGCCCCAGGGGCCTGCAGAATCCAGGGGAGTAAGCCAATCAGGAGTAGCGGTACAAAGTAGTAAATGGGGCCCGTTCTACTGTGATCATCTTGTGTGAAGCGTTGTAGATGCTCGTGAATAAAGAAGAACTCTAGGAATTCAGGATTGCGTTGAGCCACCAATACAAACCAAGGGGCAGTGATAGCTAAGAACAAAATAGTTCCACTAAATAAACGTAAGCGCGTCCAGATTTTCCAGTCCCATGTACTAATGGAATAAGCAATAAAAACCATTGCAGGAATCGCTGCGCCAATAACTCCTTTGGATAGTGTTGCTAGCGCCATAAAAATCCAGCAAGCCCACATCCAGTTGCAACAGTGATTTTTGTTATGGGAAGTTTGTGCAAGCAAGAGGCTGCAAAGAGCCGCCACTAAAAATGAGGACAAGCCCATGTCGAGAGAATTGAAGTGACCGCTGATAATCCAGATTGGGCTCGATGCCAATACAACGGCAGCCAACCATCCTGCTCTCGCATTGAAGATGCGCGCACCAGTAAAGCCGACTAAAAGAATAGTTAGGAAACCCGTTAGTGCTGTCCAAAGGCGCGCTTGCCAATCGCCAATACCAAATGCTTGAAATGCGGCGGCAGTTGCCCAAGCTTGAAGAGGGGGTTTTTCAAAATACTTGTAACCGTTGTAACGCGGGGTAATCCAATCACCGGTAACCAGCATTTCTCGTGCTATTTCTGCATAGCGGCCTTCATCGGATGGGATGAGGTGGCGGTAATTGAGGGTGCCAAACCAAAGCAAGCCGTAAATAATGACCAGCAGCAAAATCTTTCCTGGGTGCAGGGCTGATGACTGCCGAATTTGGCCAAATTGCATTAAGTGGGTTCCACTATCAGGGCAAGCACGACCTGACGACCCTCGCCGACTAGGATGTTGTAAGTGCGGCAGGCGGCTTTAGAATCCATGATTTCAAAGCCAATTTTGGCTGCAATCAAGGATTTAAGGAGTTCTGGCTTGGGAAAGCGCTGGCGGCTACCGGTCCCAATGAGGACTAATTCTGGTTTTAAATCAACCATTTGCGCGAAATGACTGGCTTCTAAGCTATCAAATGTTTGCGCAGACCAGTTAGAGATGGCGCCGTCCGAGCTGAGTAGGACCGCATGGTCGTAAGGGATCTTATTGATCTCTACGTAGCCATCGCCATAGCCAGTGATCGTATTCGCTCCGGAATGGGGGTCAGATTGAAGCTTCAAGTGGACTCTCTGTCATAATTATGTGGATTATAGCTAGCTGTTTTTTCTCATATTTCAAGAACTTACCCTTAAATTTATTGTGAAACCGATCCTAAAGTCCCAAAAGCTCAATAACGTCTGTTACGACATACGTGGGCCGGTGCTTGAGCTTGCTCAGCGCATGGAGGAGGAGGGCCACAAAATCATCAAATTAAACATCGGAAACGTAGGGGTTTTCGGTTTTGATCCTCCTGAAGAGATTCAGTTGGACATGATTCGCAATTTAAGCAATGCCTCAGCTTATTCTGATTCCAAGGGAATTTTTGCTGCTCGCAAAGCCATCATGCAGTATTGCCAAGAAAAGGGCATTCAAGGTGTGACCTTAGATGATGTCTATACCGGCAATGGTGTTTCTGAGCTCATCGTTCTGTCGATGAACGCACTCTTAAATGATGGCGATGAAGTTTTAGTTCCAACACCAGATTACCCGCTTTGGACTGCTGCAGTCAGTTTGTCGAGTGGCACACCAGTGCACTATCTTTGTGATGAATCCAAAGAGTGGGCACCTGACTTAAACGATCTCCGTAAAAAAATTACACCGCGTACCAAAGCGATTGTGGTGATCAATCCAAACAATCCTACTGGTGCGATTTACTCTAAAGAAGTGTTGCTTGAGTTAACTCAAATTGCTCGTGAGCATGGTTTGATTTTGTTTGCGGATGAGATTTACGACAAGATGTTGTACGACGGTGAGAAGCATCTTTCATTAGCTTCTTTGTCTACAGATGTAGTCATTATTACCTTCAATGGCCTTTCTAAAAATTACCGTTCCTGCGGCTACCGTGCTGGCTGGATGGTAGTTTCAGGCGATAAAGAAATGGTCCGCGACTATATCGAGGGTCTCAATATGTTGGCCTCAATGCGCTTGTGTGCGAACGTGCCAGGTCAGTATGCTATCCAAACAGCATTGGGTGGTTACCAAAGTATTAATGATTTGGTGGGTGAGGGCGGCCGCCTTGCAAAGCAACGTGATCTTGCATGGAAGCTTATAACTGATATTCCAGGCGTGACTTGCGTAAAGCCAAAATCTGCTTTGTATTTATTTCCAAAGCTAGATCCCGAGGTTTATCCAATTGAAGATGATCAGCAATTTGTAGCCGATCTTTTGAAAGAAGAAAAAGTATTGTTAGTGCAGGGCTCTGGTTTCAACTGGGGCAAACCTGATCACTTCCGTGTAGTGTTCTTGCCTCACGAAGATGTTCTCAAGGAAGCTATAGGCCGCCTTGCCCGTTTTCTGGAGCGTTATCGTAATAAACACAGCCGTAAGGCTTCTTCAACTGCAGCAAAGGCATCATGAAACCGATTCAAGTAGGTCTGTTAGGTATTGGCACTGTTGGTGGTGGCGTATTCACTGTTCTCGAGCGTAACCAGGATGAAATTACTCGTCGTGCTGGGCGCGGCATTCGTATTAATACAGTTGCTGATTTAAATGTAGAACGTGCCAAAGAATTGGTTAAAGACCGCGCACAAGTGGTAAGTGATGCCCGTGCCGTGATCAATAACCCAGAGATCGACATCGTTGTTGAGCTTATTGGTGGTTATGGCATCGCTAAAGACTTGGTTCTTGAGGCAATTGCCGCAGGTAAGCATGTAGTTACAGCTAATAAAGCATTGATTGCTGTTCACGGTAACGAAATCTTTAAGGCTGCGCATGCTAAGGGCGTGATGGTTGCCTTTGAAGCTGCCGTCGCAGGCGGTATCCCCATTATTAAAGCCTTGCGTGAAGGTTTAACTGCAAACCGCATCGAATGGATTGCCGGCATTATTAACGGTACAACCAATTTCATCTTGTCAGAGATGCGCGATAAAGGTTTGGATTTCGGCACCGTGCTTAAAGAAGCACAACGATTGGGTTACGCAGAAGCGGATCCAACTTTCGATATCGAAGGCGTTGATGCAGCACATAAAGCTACCATCATGAGTGCGATTGCATTTGGTATTCCAATGCAGTTTGAAAAAGCACACATTGAAGGCATTACTAAATTAGATGCGATTGATATTAAATATGCCGAACAATTGGGCTATCGCATTAAGTTACTTGGTATTGCCAAGAAAACGTCAACTGGTGTTGAGTTGCGTGTGCACCCAACTCTCATTCCTTCCAAGCGTTTGATTGCAAACGTTGAGGGCGCCATGAATGCCGTTCAGGTATTTGGCGATGCTGTAGGCACTACTTTGTATTACGGTAAAGGTGCTGGCTCAGAACCAACGGCCTCAGCAGTGATTGCCGACTTGGTGGACATCACTCGTTTATTAAGTGCTGATGTAGAACATCGTGTACCTTACTTGGCTTTCCAGCCAGATGCTGTGCATGACACGCCAGTATTACCAATTGGCGAGATCACTACTAGCTACTACTTGCGCTTGCGTGTAGCTGATCAGGCTGGGGTGTTAGCGGATATCACAAAGATCTTGGCATCACACGGTGTTTCCATCGATGCGCTCTTACAAAAAGAGGCTGATGAAGGTGAAAGTCAAACTGATTTGGTAGCCCTCACTCATGAGACCAAAGAAAAGAACATGCTTGCCGCGATTAAAGAGATTCAGAATCTCAAGACAGTTGCTGGCGAAGTGGTGAAGATCCGTTTAGAAAATCTGTCTTAAGTAAAACTTAGCAAAATACATGCGTTACCAATCTACTCGTGGCAATAGTCCACAACAATCCTTCTTAGAAATTTTGTTGGGTGGATTGGCGCCTGATGGCGGCTTGTATTTGCCTACTCAGTACCCACAAGTTACTGTAGCGCAGCTAGATGCTTGGCGCGGCTTGTCATACGCCGACCTTGCTTATGAAGTATTGAGCCTATATTGCGACGATATTCCTGAGACAGATTTACGGGCAATCTTGCGTAAAACGTATACAGAGCAGGTTTACTGTAATGGTCGCGCTCAAGACAATGCCAAAGACATTACGCCTTTGCATTGGTTGGGGGAAGAGCAGGGAACACGTATCGGTCTATTGAGTCTTTCAAATGGCCCAACCTTGGCTTTCAAAGATATGGCCATGCAATTGCTTGGCAATCTTTTTGAGTACGCTCTCAAGAAGAAAGGTCAGCAGCTCAATATTTTGGGCGCTACATCTGGTGATACGGGTAGCGCAGCTGAATATGCGATGCGCGGTAAAGAGGGTGTGAAGGTGTTTATGCTTTCTCCCCGCGGCAAGATGAGTGCGTTTCAATCTGCACAGATGTATTCCTTACAAGATCCCAATATTTTTAACTTAGCAGTAGCTGGTGTCTTCGATGACTGCCAGGATATCGTTAAGGCGGTGAGCAACGATCACGCTTTTAAAGCGAAGAACCAAATTGGCACCGTGAACTCCATCAATTGGGGTCGTGTAGTGGCTCAGGTGGTGTACTACTTTCAAGGCTATCTACTGGCCACTAAGTCCAGCTCTGAAAAAGTCTCATTTACCGTACCATCCGGTAACTTCGGCAATGTCTGCGCTGGTCATATCGCCCGCATGATGGGTTTGCCTATCGAGCATCTCATCGTTGCTACCAATGAAAACAATGTATTGGATGAATTCTTTTCCACAGGCGTCTATCGTGCACGTAAGTCTGCTGAGACGTTGCATACTTCCAGTCCTTCGATGGATATCTCTAAGGCCAGCAACTTCGAGCGCTTTGTTTTTGACTTCATGGGTCAAGATGGTAAAGCAACTGCAACCATGTTCAAGCAAGTGGATGAGGCGGGTGGTTTCGATATCTCAAAAGAGACAGTCTTTAAAGATCTGGGTAAATACGGTTTCCAATCTGGCCGTAGCACTCACGAGAATCGTTTAGAAACAATTCGTGATATTGATCAACGCTATGGCGTCATGATTGATACCCATACCGCTGATGGCGTGAAAGTGGCTCGTGAGCATTTGCAAGCTGGAATCCCGATGATCGTCCTTGAGACGGCGCTCCCCATTAAGTTTGAGGAAACAATTGAAATTGCTTTGGGTCGTCCAGCAGAATGTCCGCCAGCATTTAAAGACATTAAATCTAAGCCACAGCGCGTAGAAAATATCGATGCTGACGTGAATCAAGTTAAAGCATTTATTACTACACATCTAAGTTAATTCTTAACTTAGAAAATTTAAGCAATAAATAATCACTCTATGACAAAGCCACCGATGTTGACTGCTCAGCAGGCTTTAGATCACTTACTTTCTCATTCTCAAACTGTTGGTGAGAGTGAGAATGTTGCTATGCAGGCCGCTTTAGGCCGGGTGCTTGCTGAAAACGTCAGCAGCCTTGTTGATGTCCCTCCACTCGATAACACTGCGATGGATGGATATGCGGTTCGCTCTGCTGATATTGTTACTTCAGGAAAATCACTCAAGATTGCGCAACGTATTCCGGCTGGATCGATGGGAACCCCATTAGAGTCCGGCACTGCCGCTAGAATTTTCACAGGAGCCCCTGTGCCTCCTGGTGCGGATGCAGTCGTGATGCAAGAGGATTGCACACTAGAGGGTGAAAGCGGTCAAGTGACTATCAATACTCCTCCAACAGCAGGTCAGTGGATTCGTCGTAGAGGCGAAGATCTAACTGCTGGCAAAACTGCTCTTACTGCAGGTACTTTCTTGCGCCCACAAGAGTTGGGCGTAGCTGCTTCAGCGGGCTTGACTCACTTAAGTGTTAAACGCCGCGTCAAGGTCGCCGCCTTTTTTACTGGCGATGAATTAGCTCTTCCTGGCGAGCCATTAAAACCAGGCGGCATTTATAACTCCAATCGCGACACTTTATTGGCCTGCCTTAAATCTTTGGGTTGTGATGCCACTGATTTGGGTATCGTCCCAGATCGCTTAGATGCAACCCGTGCAGCATTGCGTAAAGCCAGCAAGGACCATGATTTAATTATTACCTCTGGTGGTGTCTCAGTTGGCGAAGAAGATCACATCAAGCCAGCAGTTACTGCTGAAGGAAGATTGGATCTGTGGCAGATCGCGATTAAGCCAGGTAAGCCATTAGCGTTTGGTGCGGTCCGAAAATCAGACGAACCTAAGGATGGTGAGGCTTGGTTTATTGGTTTGCCAGGTAATCCGGTATCTAGTTTTGTAACTTTCCTATTGTTTGTACGTCCTTTTATTCTGAAGTTGCAGGGTCGTGAAGCTAGTCTTCCTCAGTCGTATTTAATGCGCGCAGATTTTGATTGGTTGAAAGCCGATCGACGCAATGAGTTCCTGCGTGTCAAATTGAATAGCAATGGCGGCTTAGATTTATTTCCTAATCAAAGTTCTGGCGTGCTCACTAGCGTCTCTTGGGGTGATGGTCTGGTTGATTGCGCGCCAAATCAGCCAATTAAAGCTGGCGATTTGGTGAAGTACATCCCATTTGATGCACTGCTCAAGTAATCGGTTTACGATTAGCTCATGAAACTCGAATTACGATTCTTTGCCTCACTACGTGAATCGCTTGGCATCTCGCAAGAGAGTATCACCATCCCGGCGACAGTAAAAACCATTGCCGATCTCAGAGCGCACCTCATTGAACGTGGTAATCCATGGTCTGAAGTCTTAGCAAATGGCAAAGTCTTGCGTTGTGCCTTGAACCAGCACATGGTTGATGCAAATGCAGCATTGCAAGATGGTGCTGAAGTAGCTTTCTTTCCTCCGGTAACCGGGGGCTGAAATGCCAATCAAAATTCAAAAAAGCGATTTTGATGTCAGTGCAGAAATATTGGCATTACGTAAAGGTGATCTGCGAGTAGGTGCGGTAGTTTCCTTCTTGGGCACCGTGCGAGATATGAATGACGGTAGCCAGGTAAGAGGTATGACGCTTGAGCATTACCCCGGCATGACTGAAAAAGCACTCCAAGAAATTCTTGATCAAGCTAAATCACGCTGGGATATATATCAGACATTAGTGATTCATCGTGTTGGACCTTTACTGCCCGAAGATCAAATCGTATTAGTGGCGGTTACTAGCGCACACAGAGGCGAAGCATTTGCTGCCTGTGAGTTCATCATGGACTACCTCAAGACTGCTGCCCCCTTCTGGAAAAAAGAAGATACCCCTGAAGGTTCTCGCTGGGTTGATGCCCGCGTCACCGATGAGGCTGCAATGGCTCGTTGGAAGCAGAGCTAATTCCATTTTCCTTGCCCGATTAGGCCCTTATTCAAAGGTTTTATTGGTGCACCAAGCTGCATCAAAATAAACGTTTCTGCACCATCCAAGGGAATTCCTTAGTAATTACCCGCAAATTTAGATCAAAATGCATTAACAAAAGTTTTTTAGAAATTTTGATTAAACAAAGCTCAGGAGATTTACATGACAACAGCAGCATTGAGTACGGAAAGTACTAGTAGCAACCCCCTAAAGTCGAAATGGGTGCAACTGGCTTTAGGCGTCATTTGTATGATGTCCATATCCAGCCCTCAATATGTTTGGGCTTTATTTACTAAGCCAATCATGGGTCAGCTCGGTGTTACTTTGACAGAGTTGCAAATTACATTTTCGATCTTGATTGTTTTACAGACTTTTTTCTCGCCGTTTCAGGGTTACTTAGTTGATAAGTTTGGCCCTCGCCTTTTGTTATCCATCGGTACTATTCTGACCGGTGCAAGCTGGGTTCTTTCGGCTAACCTGACTACCGTATCTCATCTTTACCTCACCTATGGTGTGTTAGGTGGCTTGGGTACCGGTATTGTTTACATCGGCGTTGTTGGCTTAATGGTTCGTTGGTTCCCAAATAATCGTGGCTTTGCAGTAGGCATGGTTGCTGCTGGCTATGGTATCGGTGCATTGCTGACGACCTTCCCAATCTCCACTAGCTTGACTGAGACAGGGATTCAGGGCACGTTGACGTTCTTTGGCTACATCATTGGTGCCGTTGGACTATTGGCTGCTCAAGGCATTCGCGTTCCTCACGCTGATCGCGTACAAACAGCTGATCAAATAGAGGCCGCTGCAACAGGAGTTGCTCCAAAGACAATGTTAAAGACACCAGTATTTTGGTTGATGTTTTTGATGATGTCCATGATGTCTACATCAGGTTTGATGGTGATCTCTCAGATGGGCGCATTTGCAAAAGACTTTGGCGTTACATCGGCCATGGTTTTTGGTATGGCTGCCTTGCCTTTAGCCTTAACAATCGATCGCGTTACCAATGGTTTAACCCGGCCAATATTTGGTTGGGTATCTGATCGTATCGGACGTGAATACACCATGACGATTGCTTTTGGTTTAGAAGCAGTTGCTATGTTTGCATGGGTAATGACACGCTCAGATCCTGTCATGTTCGTATTGCTCTCAGGTATCGTGTTCTTTGGTTGGGGTGAGATTTTCTCTTTATTCCCATCTACTTTGACTGATACGTTTGGCCAAAAGCATGCCACTACAAACTATGGTTTCTTGTACATGGCTCAAGGCGTTGGTTCTATTATCGGCGCCCCAGTTGCAGCCTATATTCATGGCGTGACTGAAAGCTGGTTGCCAGTATTTGGCATCATGATCGTATTGGATGCTACTGCGGCTATCCTGGCATTTTTCGTACTACGTCCAATGCGTGCTAAGTATATGAAGACGCGTTCTGCATGAGTGCCAACTTAGTGGCAATTTGAAATTCGAAGTTAGAAAAAAGGCTACCAACTTGGTAGCCTTTTTTAATGTCGTCTAATTGTTACTGCATTGAGAGGTATTAGAAAGCGCTCACAGCTCCATCGCTTCTAGGGTCCCATCCCCCTTTCAATATTCCAGACGGATCACGAATAATGCAACCCGCATGACCAACGGTTTCATCAAAGGCGTCTAGCATTTCAATTTCATGGCCTAAGGCATGAAGTTCTTTTGCGACTTCTGGACCAAAGCGTGATTCTAGTTTTAAGCTATCACTCGTTTGTCCCCAGGTGCGACCGAGTAACCAGCGTGGGCGACTAATAGCATCCTGTGGGTCAAGGCCATAAGTTGCTGTACGAGTAAATACTGCGCACTGGGTTTGTGGTTGACCATCACCACCCATCGTTCCATAAACCATTGAGCGACCATCTTTAAATAAAGCCATCGCTGGGTTAAGAGTGTGAAAAGGCTTACGATACGGCTCAAGGTGATTGAGTGTGTTTGGATCAAGAGAAAAGCTGCAACCACGGTTTTGCCAGTTGACACCTGAGGTAGGAAGCACAATGCCTGCGCCAAACTCATGGTAGATGCTTTGAATGAAAGAAACGCAATTACCATCACCGTCAATGACACCCATCCAAATAGTATCTGCAGGACCTTTACCCTGGCCCCATGGAAGCGCTTTCTGCGGATCGATATTCTTGGCTAGCTTTTTCAGGAATGCGGGCGATAAGAAGGTTTGCGCATTCTCTGTCATATATGCAGGATCTGTTACAAACTGATCGCGTATCTTAAATGCTTGCTTGGTGGCTTCAACGCAGTGATGAACGTATTCTGGACTATCCACTTTGAAGCGTTTTAAGTTCAATTGATCCAAGATGCCGATGATCATCAATGAGACAACGCCTTGTGTAGGTGGTGTCATGTTGTAAACATTACCCATGCTATGTTTTAGCTCAAGAGGGTCTATGAGTTTTGCCTTGTGACGGTGCAAGTCATCTAATCTCAGTGGACTTCCTAACTCTGCGAGTTCTTTAGCTAATGATTCAGCCAGTTCACCGCGGTAATAGTCATCAGTTCCTTTTTTGGCAATCTGGCGCAAGGTTTTTGCGAGACGTTCTTGCTTAAAGATGCTGCCAACAGTCGGCGCTTTGCCATCCACCAAAAAAGTCTCTGCAAAGCCAGGAATAGGGCTGAGTTCCTTACGCTTCTTTTCTGTAAGGCTTGATTGGCTGAAGGTAACTGGCGTACCAGCTTCTGCATAGTGAATCGCATCAGCCAGCAGACGGGACAGCGGTAGTTTGCCGCCTAACCCCTGTTTTGATAGCTTGTGTGCTGCGCCCCAACCGGATATGGTTCCGGCAACTGTATTAGCCGCTACTGCGCCACGAAAGGGGATTGCTTTGGCGATGCCGCGTTCTGCGTACCATTGCTTTGTCGCTAAACCAGCAGCTGCGCCACAAGCATCAATTCCACCCATTTCTTTGCCAGGAGAATGAACAACCCAGAAAGAGTCTCCACCTATCGAGTTCATATGGGGGTAGACCACAGCAATAGTTGCTGCAGCAGCAATCATTGCCTCTAAGGCGTTTCCGCCTTCTCGTAAAACAGCTAAGGCTGATTCTGATGCCAAGGAGTGTGGCGCGACCGCCATTCCTCGAGTTCCCCATTTTGGTTGCATGATTAGTCTCCAGTTCAATAATTGGTTTTTTATGCCTATATTGTAGGGCTCATGCATACGGTTGACTTACTTGTCATGCACAAATTTGGTTAACCTCATATGGCCAATGAGTACTTCTAATTCTGAAAGAAAGTCAGCTTTTGGGATCGCGGCAAGCTCTTTAGGCGAAGCTCGGCTTTCGATGCCTCAGATCGATTAGGGTGCTCTTGAGTGGCTAAGAGTACAACTGGTCTGCGCGCTCTTGTATAGCGAGCGCCTTGCCCTGAATTGTGGGCCTCTAAGCGATGCTCTATGCGGTTAGTAATGCCGGCATAGTAGGTGCCGTCAGCGCATTCAAGGAGGTAAACAAGCCAGGTCAAAATAGGAAAAATTAGGGTTAAAAGTGGGGTAGATGCTTGAAATTATTAATATTGCCCTTATATTCTATAGATAGATATAGATGGAGTTGATTGGGTACAAAAAATGAGAATAGATAAATTAACAACCAAATTTCAAGAGGCCTTAAGTGAGGCCCAAAGTGTTGCTTTAGCTAAAGACAATCAATACATCGAGCCAGCCCATCTGCTGTTGGCGATGTTGCGAGATTCTGATGGTGGCGCCAAGAGTTTATTGACTCGAGCAGGGGTCAATGTCCCTGGGCTTGAAAAAGGCGTAGAGAAAATCATCAGCAATCTCCCCGAAGTGCAGGGTACCAGCGGAGAAGTGCAAGTCGGTCGTGATTTAAGTAATTGGCTCAACCTATGTGAAAAAGAGGCCAATAAGCGCAATGATCAATTTATTGCTGGCGAATTGTTCTTGCTAGTGGTGGCTGATGACAAGGGTGAGTTCGGTAAAGTGGCTCGTGAAAATGGATTAAATCGTAAATCGTTAGAAGCGGCTATTGATTTAGTGCGCGGAGGAGAATCAGTGAATAGTGCAGATGCTGAAGGCCAACGTGAAGCCTTAAAGAAATACACAGTGGATTTAACTGAGCGTGCTCGTATGGGTAAGCTCGATCCAGTCATTGGGCGTGACGATGAGATTCGTCGCACCATTCAAATTTTGCAACGTCGCGGTAAGAACAATCCTGTACTCATTGGTGAGCCTGGCGTGGGTAAGACTGCTATCGTTGAAGGCTTGGCGCAGCGCATCGTCAATGGCGAAGTTCCTGAGACTTTGAAAAATAAGCGTGTCTTGGTCTTGGATATGGCCTTGTTATTGGCTGGTGCCAAGTACCGAGGTGAATTTGAGGAGCGCCTGAAGGCTGTTCTTAGCGATGTCGCTAAAGATGAAGGTCAAACCATCATCTTTATCGATGAGATTCACACGATGGTTGGTGCAGGCAAGGGGGAGGGCGCGATGGATGCCGGCAATATGCTCAAACCCGCATTAGCTCGTGGTGAATTGCATTGTATCGGCGCAACTACCTTGGATGAATATCGTAAGTACATCGAAAAGGATCCTGCGCTGGAGCGTCGTTTCCAAAAAGTGATGGTGGAAGAGCCTACCGTTGAGGCTACTATTGCCATCTTGCGAGGTCTTAAGGAGCGCTATGAACTACATCATGGCATTGAAATTACTGATCCAGCGATTGTTGCGGCTGCTGAGTTATCGCATCGCTACATTACAGATCGTTTCTTGCCAGATAAGGCGATCGACCTAATTGACGAAGCGGGTTCGCGTATTCGGATGGAGATTGATTCCAAGCCTGAAGTGATGGATAGGCTGGAGCGTCGTTTGATTCAATTAAAGATTGAGCGCGAAGCTGTTAAGAAGGAGAAGGATGATGCTTCGCAAAAACGCTTAGGTCTCATTGAGGATGAAATTAAACGTCTG
Organism: Polynucleobacter sp. MG-28-Ekke-A2; assembly: GCF_035012985.1. NCBI lineage: Bacteria > Pseudomonadati > Pseudomonadota > Betaproteobacteria > Burkholderiales > Burkholderiaceae > Polynucleobacter > Polynucleobacter sp. MG-28-Ekke-A2. Next base: position 81,159 of record NZ_JAYGQU010000004.1, read on the forward strand.
GGTGCTGAGTATGCTGATTTAGAAGAGGTTTGGAAGGCAGAGAAGGGTGCTGTATTGGGCGCAGCTCAGCTGAAAGAGGAAATTGAAAAAGTAAGGGTAGATATTGCAAAGTTGCAACGCGATGGTAAGTTAGAAAAGGTTGCGGAGTTGCAATATGGGAAGTTGCCTGAGCTAGAGGCTAAGTTGAAGTCTGCTGCTGCGGCGGAAGCTAAGGGTGACAAAGATGGCGTATTGAAGAACAGGTTACTTCGCACTCAAGTTGGCGCAGAAGAAATTGCGGAAGTAGTTTCTCGTGCGACGGGTATTCCAGTATCGAAGATGATGCAAGGTGAGCGCGATAAGTTGCTCAAGATGGAGGAGCTGCTGCATAAGCGTGTGGTTGGTCAAGAAGAGGCCATTCGCGCAGTATCGGATGCTATTCGTCGTTCCCGCGCTGGTTTGGCTGAAGAGAATCGTCCTTATGGATCCTTCTTATTCCTTGGGCCTACCGGTGTTGGTAAGACTGAGCTCTGCAAAGCCCTGGCTGGCTTCTTGTTTGATAGCGAAGATCATCTGATTCGCATTGATATGAGTGAGTTTATGGAGAAACATAGCGTGGCACGTTTAATTGGTGCGCCTCCAGGGTATGTTGGTTACGAAGAGGGCGGTTATTTAACTGAGCAAGTCCGTCGTCATCCATATAGCGTGATCTTGTTTGATGAAATCGAGAAAGCTCACCCAGATGTATTTAACGTTCTCTTGCAGGTTCTGGATGATGGTCGTCTAACTGATGGCCAAGGTCGTACTGTGGACTTTAAGAACACTGTCATCGTAATGACCAGCAATATTGGATCGCATTTAATTCAGTCGATGGTTGATAAGAAGCAAGCGGAAATTAAAGAAGCGGTATTTGAGGAGTTGAAGAATCATTTCCGCCCTGAGTTTTTAAATCGTATTGACGAAATCGTAGTGTTCCATGGTTTGGACAAAGGCAATATCGCCAGTATCGCCAAGATCTTGCTCAAGAACTTATCGGATCGTTTGGCAAAAGTGGATATGCAGCTTGAGGTTAGTGATGCCGCTTTGAATAAGATTGCCGAAGTGGGCTTTGATCCAGTCTTTGGAGCAAGGCCTCTGAAGCGCGCGATTCAGCAGCATATTGAGAACCCAGTTTCCAAGATGATTTTGGAAGGTAAGTTCGGACCCATGGATGTGGTGCCTGTCGATGTGGATAAATCAGGTGAGTTTAGCTTTAGCCGTCAGGTCCATTAAGTAATCCTAAGTAACAAATACGTAGTTCAGCAGGAATATTCCTGCGCCAGTACACTCGGTACATGACTGTTGCGCTTAGTAGGCGTGCCAGTGATGTCCGGGTTATTGGTCTCATTAGCCTAGCTCACGGCAGCTCTCATTTCTTTCATTTAATTCTACCTCCCATGTTCCCATGGTTGAGGGATGCTTTTGCATTGAGCTATGCCGAACTCGGTTTACTCATGTCAGTCTTTTTTGTGGTTTCATGTGTAGCTCAAGCAGGCTCAGGATTTTTAGTTGATCGCATTGGGGCGAGGCCAGTTTTATTTTGTGGCGTTGGATTATTAGTCCTTGCGGCATTGATTTACTCCCAAAGCAATGGGTATGCCATGCTCTTATTAGGGGCTGTTATTGCTGGATGCGGCAACGGTATTTTTCATCCAGTCGATTACACATTGATTAATCACAAAGTATCTCCGCCAAATCTACCTTACGCCTACTCTATGCATGGTGTGACTGGATATCTGGGATGGGCTGCCGCGCCCGCCTTTATTGTGGGCATTGCGCAACTTGCAGATTGGCGTGTTGCGTTTATGTTGGCAGGAGTTCTTGAGGCTTTGATTCTATTGGTCCTCTGGCTTAATAAAAGCCAGCTGATTGACAATGTCAAGGAGCGACATGCGAGTGCTCAGGCTGCAAACTTCGGTAGCGCTCATGAGAGTCCTTTTGCATTCTTAAAGTTGCCGGCAGTATGGTTATGTTGGGCATTCTTTTTCTTTAGTATGGCATCTACTTCCAGCTTGCAATCCTTTGCTCCAAGTGCGCTATTTGGTATTTATGAGATTCCAATCAATATCGGTAGTTATTACATTACCCTTTTGGCGCTAGGTAGCGCTGGAGGGGTTTTATTTGGTGGCTATTTGGCTGCTAAGTTACGGGCTCCGGAAAGAATAGTCTCTACCTGTTTGTCTATTACGGTAGTGATGTGCTTGCTGCTGGCGACTGGAATCATGTCAACTGACTTGATACCTATTATTTTCTTTGCACTAGGTTTTGGTTATGGAGTGGTTGCGCCTTCACGAGATTTATTGGTTAAAAAGGCAACCCCACAAGGCGTAGCTGGACGGGTTTATGGAATCGTGTATTCGGGAATTGATTTGGGCGCCGCAGTTGGTCCATTCATTTTCGGTTTTTTCATGGATGCTGGATTGCCGAAGGCGCTATTTCTTGGAATCGTCGTATTCCAGCTCATGATTATTCCAACCGTCTTTACAGTAACCTCAAAGAGCCGGCAGGCAGCTTAAGATAAAGCTGCTTTAATCCTTTTTGCAAATTCAACCGCATGCGGATTATCGCCATGAATGCATAAGGTGTCGGTCTGAATTTCGATTTCATTACCATCAATCGCGATGACCTTACCATTTTTTGACATGCTAATCACTTGATTAAGGGCTTCTGTTTCATCTTCAATTACCGCACCCGCTTGAGTGCGCGGGACCAGAAAGCCTTCTTTGGTGTATTTGCGATCCGCGAATACCTCTTGCCATGCCGGAACATTTAGCTCTTTGGCGGCATCGATCAGGCAGCTTCCCGCAAGGCCGTACAAAATAACTTCGGATCCCAAATCTTTTACAGCCTGTGCGATACCTCGTGCGAGTTTGATGTCTTTAGCTGCCTGGTTATATAGGGCTCCATGCGGTTTGACATGATGTAGCTTCTTTCCGATTGCATTCACAAAAGCTTTTAATGCGCCAGCTTGGTAAAGAACGTAGTTGTAGGCATCCTCTTCGGATACAGCCATCTCACGTCGCCCAAACCCTTCTAGATCTGGAAGGCCTGGATGTGCGCCAATATGAACCCCTTTTTTGCTTGCCATTTCAACCAACTTTTTCATACGTGCTGGATCGCCAGCGTGCCACCCACAGGCAATGTTGGTCGATGTAATGTAGTCAAGCAATAATGCATCGTTGCCCATTTCCCAGGCGCCAAAGCCTTCGCCCATATCGCTATTAATATCCATTACGAATTTCCACTGGTTTGAATAATTGTTTGAATTGAGTTGATTGTTGATTCTTGTAACTTTAACGCTTCCGCATTTAAACGGTCTGCCTCTTCAATATCTATCGGAATGAATCGTATTTTTGAGCCCGGTTTAACTTGTGCCAATTTAATGAGGTCGGAATAAATGACTTCGGCTAAGCGCGGGTATCCGCCAGTAGTTTGATGCTCTGCAAGCATCACAATAGGCTCATGTGAGGGCGGGTATTGTACAGTTCCAAACGTAATTGCTTGTGATGGAATATTGGGTAAATTCTTTTTGACCTTGAACTCACCTTGTAGACGGAGACCCATGCGATTGCTTTGGTTGCTCACGGTCCAAACGGTCAACCAAAATAACTCTCGCTCTTTAATGGATAAAAAGGATAGGTGAGGCCCTGCCAAGCAATAGATTGGAGTGATTGTTGCTAAAGGCGTGAAAGGTGACTTGATATGCCATTTTGCGAAAGATGGCAGAGCATCTCCTTTAAGGAGTGACTTTAAGAAAGGTGATTGCAAAGGCGATTGGGGGTTGATGAGCGATAAGAGCTGCCCCTTTTCAAGACGTTTTGGTCCAATATCAGCACTGATATGTGAGCCTGAGGAGCCTAATATTTTAGGTAACTGCAGCCCGCCACCAATGGCTAATAGCGCTCGAAACCCGGGATTAAGTGGCGAAAATTTGAGCACGCTGCCTTTTGCCAACCATACGGGTCGATTGCCTGGGATGCGTTGATCATCAACAATGCCGTCACAGTGTGCGCCGACCCATGCTACACAAGTTGCTTGATGAAAGAGAAGGCTTGGACCGCTGGAGGTCATCTCTATAGCGGCCATGTCCATTGAGTTGCCTACTAAAGCATTCGCTAGATGAAGAGATGATAAGTCGCAGGCTCCGCCAGGACCAACCGCCCAATGAGAAAGGCCGGATCTTGGCTCATCTTGAATAGTACTAAAGGTTCCAGACTGTAATACTTCAATAGATGCTTTGTTATTAACCTTATCTAATGCGTGAATAATTTCTTGGTGAGCGTTCTTTTGATCTTGTTTGTAAAACTCATCCAATGTAATTTCTTCAATCTGCATTTGATCTCCAGCCATAAATAATCCTGGTGGTTGATTTTGGATGTCAAACATTTGATTGGGTGAGCGACCAATAAGATTCCATCCGCCTGGCGTGGTTCGAGGGTAAATTGCAGTTTGTAATTCTGCAATCGCAACGCTACCTTTAGGTACTGCTGGCCGAGGAGAGGATAGGCGAGGTAGGCGCAACTTAGGGTCAAGGCCACTAAAGTATGCAAACCCAGGCATAAAGCCCAGAATATCTGCCGTATAAAGATTTTTCTTGTGAAGATGAATTGTCTCTTCAATAGACAATTGGCAGGCCTTAGCAATGGCGTGTAGATCTAGTGCGACATCCGGGTGATAACAAACTTGAATCCGATGAATCTTAGCCGGATAAGTTGAGCGCTTCTTTTGTTTTGCTAACTGATGCTGAATTTTCTCTAGTTCTGCAAATGCTTGTTGACGCGTTAGATTTGGTCCTTCATGCGTATATTGCAATTGGATGACCAGCGAATCTAGGCCAGGAACGATTTCAGCGGCCCATAAGGGTTTGTTGGCCAACAGTAGCTTGCTTAGCTCATGAATATCTTTTAAGGCATCTGATGATTTAGAGAAATCAATCAATATGCTGTGGTCGCCAATTAGTGTGCAATGCATCATGATGGAGTGTTAGGGGTTTTCTCTAGTATGTGCTTTAGCAGGAATAATTGGGTTATAAAGATATTACTCATTCATTAATTTAAAGCCTAAAAAATAAAGGAGACAAAATGAGTCAACAACCGGATACCAGTCTGACTGGTTTTTATAAGGTCATGAGCCCCAAAGAAAAGAAAACTTTTTGGGGTTGTTTCTTAGGCTGGGCATTAGACGGCATGGACTTCATGATTTACCCCTTGGTGATTGGAACCATTATTGCAGTATGGCAGGTCGATCGGGGCATGGCTGGTCTTGCGGTAACGGGTACTTTATTGGCTTCTGCATTTGGTGGATGGTTTGCAGGTTATTTAGCTGATCGTATCGGTCGCGTACGCACGCTTCAGTTCACGATTCTTTGGTTCTCTAGCTTCAGTTTGATTTGTGCATTCACACAAGACTTTAATCAGCTCATGATTGCTCGCGCACTCTTGGGTTTTGGTTTCGGGGGTGAGTGGGCTGCTGGTGCTGTATTGATGGGTGAAACGATTCGCGCTGAATATCGTGGCCGCGCTGTAGGTAGTGTGCAATCCGCTTGGGCGGTAGGTTGGGGTGCTGCTGTGCTTCTGCAGGCCATTATGTTTAGCTTGCTCCCTGCTGATATGGCATGGCGCGCAATGTTTGTTGTGGGCTTTTTCCCAGCATTACTCCTGCTCTACATCCGTCGTAATGTAGAGGAGCCTGAGATTGCGAAGATTGCTCGTGAAAAAGTTGCGGCAGCTGGTGACTCACCATCAATCTTTGAAATTTTCAAACCGGGCATCTTGAAAACTACCATCTTGGCTTCTTTGTTGACCATGGGTGCGCAAGGCGGTTATTACGCAATTACAACTTGGGTGCCAACCTTCCTAAAGGCTGAGCGTAAATTAACAGTCGTTGGCTCTACCGGTTACTTGGCATTCCTGATTGTTGGCAGCTTTGTTGGTTACCTGGTTGGCGCTTGGATGGCTGACCGCTTTGGCCGTCGGAAACTCTTTATGACTTTCTCGCTGGGCGCAATTGTTTTAGTCTTGGCATACACCCAGTTAGAAATTACGAATGAGATGATGATGTGGCTTGGCTTCCCCCTCGGTTTTTTTGCTAGCGGTTATTTCTCGGGCATGGGCGCATTCTTGACTGAACTCTTCCCAACTCGTTTGCGTGGATCCGGTCAGGGCTTTTGCTATAACTTTGGCCGCGGTATTGGTGCTTTATTCCCTGCTTTGGTTGGTTATTTCTCAGCTCAATATGGATTGGCTATGGCGATTGCGATCTTTGCTGTGATTGCTTATGGTGTTTTCTTTATAGCTGCAGTAATTCTTCCTGAAACCAAGGGGCGCGAATTGAAGGCTAACTAACGGCTTATCTGTGTCACAAAAAGAAATTCCGTTTTGCCCAGGACCGCCCGATCATCAGGGTGGTCCTTTTCCTTTTCAGATGCCTATTGGCGCAGTGGATACACATGCGCATGTCATTAGTGCGGCCAGTTTTGTGCCTGATCGTTCCTACACTTCTCCAGAGGCAACCGAGGAGCAATACATTCGAATGCTTGATGAGGTTGGCATGACCTACGGCGTACTGATTCAGGTTAGCGTGAATGGCCAAGATAATGAGCCAATGCTAAAGGCGTTAAGAAATCATCCGCAACGCTTGCGTGGGGTTGCTGTGCCGCTACTTGGTCAAGTAGATTCTTATTATCAAAAGATGAGGGATGCTGGTGTAGTTGGCATTCGCATGAACCTTATGTTCTCTGGAGGCGGCTTAGATATTTCGAAGCTTGAGGAGTGTGATGCTCTAGCAAGGGATTGGGGTTGGCATATTCAATTTTTGTTAGATGCAAATGATCTTCCAGCGCTGATGCCGCGCATGCAGAACTTAAAGTCTACCCTTGTGGTTGATCATATGGGCTACTTAAAAACTTCTGTTGGTCTGGATTCGCCTGGCTTTAAAGCGCTTGTTGATTTAGTACGAGAGCGGGCATGGGTGAAAGTGTCCGGCGCCTATCGTTTAACTGATCAAGCGCCTCCTTATGAAGATGTGGTTCCTTATGCGCAAGTATTAATTGATGCCGCACCTGAACGATGTGTATGGGGCTCTGATTGGCCGCATGTTGCTAATTGGGGTGTTATGCCATCGGTAGCGCAGCTACTTGAAAGTCTTGCCTCATATGCGCCTGATGAAGGACTGCGTAATCGAATTCTTTGCGCCAACCCACTGAAGCTATATTTTTCATAATATGAAATGTCATTACGCTGCGTAAAATTCTGTGCAGTAAGCAGTTGATCTTTTCATTCCAAGCAGTGAATAACTATTCCACATAGTAAAAATGTAAATATAAGTTATTGAATTTAAATAACTAAATATTTTCAAAAATATCTCAAATTCCCCTTGCCTGCTTTTTTGAACTGTCTAAACTCTTATATAAGACATAAGACTTGAATAGGTCTTAAAGGTCTTCAAATTTTGAAGTACTTGTTTAACTTAGGGAGAAAAACATGGCAGATCGCAAAGCAGAAATCGCAGCACTACAAAAAGACTGGGATACCAATCCACGCTGGAAAGGTATTACTCGTGGCTATACAGCTGAGGACGTAGTACGTCTTCGTGGTTCGTTGAAGATTGAGCACACTTTAGCTAAGCATGGTGCTGAGCGTCTTTGGGAATTGGTAAATAACGAAGCTTACGTTAACTGTTTGGGTGCTTTGACTGGTGGTCAAGCAATGCAGCAGGTTAAAGCTGGCGTACAAGCTATTTACTTGTCAGGCTGGCAGGTTGCTGCTGATGGTAACTCTTATGCAGCAATGTACCCTGACCAATCTTTATATCCAGTAGATTCAGTTCCTAAGATGGTTGAGCGTATCAATAACTCATTCCAACGCGCTGATGAAATTCAAACAGCTAAAGGTATCAACAAAGGTGATGCAGGTTACATCGAGTATTTCGCTCCAATCGTTGCCGATGCTGAAGCTGGTTTCGGTGGTGTATTGAATGCATTTGAATTAAGTAAAGCCTTGATCAAGCAGGGCGCTGCGGGCGTTCACTTTGAAGATCAATTGTCTTCTGTTAAGAAGTGCGGTCACTTGGGCGGCAAAGTATTGTTGCCTACTGCCGAGTCAGTCCAGAAGTTGATTTCTGCACGCTTGGCTGCTGACGTGATGGGTGTTTCTACTATTATCTTGGCCCGTACCGATGCTGAAGCTGCTGACTTGTTGACATCTGACTACGATGCAAATGACAAGCCATTCTTGACAGGCGAGCGCACTCCAGAAGGCTTCTACAAAACACGTAAAGGCTTGGATCAAGCGATCTCACGTGGTTTGGCTTACGCTGCTTACGCAGATATGGTTTGGTGTGAGACTGGTACCCCTGACCTTGAGTTTGCTCGTCAGTTTGCTGAAGCAATTCGTGCAAAGTTCCCAGGCAAAATGTTGGCTTACAACTGCTCACCATCTTTCAACTGGAAGAAAAACTTGGACGACGCAACCATTGCTAAATTCCAACGTGAATTAGGCGCAATGGGTTACAAGTATCAGTTCATCACATTGGCTGGTATCCACTCTATGTGGTACAACATGTTCGACTTGGCTCAAGACTACATGCAGCGCGGTATGACTGCTTACATCGAGAAAGTACAAGAGCCAGAATTTGCTGCTCGTGACCGTGGATACACATTCGTTTCACATCAGCAAGAAGTTGGTACTGGTTACTTCGACGACGTAACTACCGTTATTCAAGGTGGTAAGTCTTCTGTAACAGCATTGACTGGTTCTACTGAAGAAGAGCAGTTCCATTAAGAATCCCTAAGTAGTACGTTGTAAGCAGTAGCACCATACTGCCGCGGCACCTAAATGACCCCACAAGGGTGACTTAGGTGCCGTTTTCGTTTACATTCTTCAGATGACTAATTGCGTACTTTGTAAAGACGAACTCAGGCCCGAAGAGGGTCAACTCATATGGCGTGGCGATGACTGTCGAGTCATCCTAGTTAATGACTCGGACCTACCTGGTTTCTGCAGGGTGATCTGGAATCGCCATGTGGCTGAGATGACGGAACTTACCCATGGTGAGCGAGAGCATTTGATGGTTCTAGTATTCGCTGTTGAAGAGGCAATACGCCACGTCATGCATCCAGACAAGGTGAATATTGCCGCCTTAGGCAATATGGTTCCGCATATTCATTGGCATGTCATCCCTAGATTTAAGGATGACGTATTCTTCCCCGGATCGGCTTGGTCCAAAAGAACTCAAGAAACAAAAGAAGCTGTATTAGAGGCCAGAAGAAAACAGGCTCAAGAATTGCCAACCGCAATCAAGGCTGCAATTGCAAATATATCCTAGGGATTCGATGCGTAAACTATTTTTTGCCTTTTTAATACTTGCAACTAATATATTGCAGGTTGACTATTCTTATGCGGCAGATATTCAGGTGATTACCTCAGGAGCATTCGCTGAGGCGTTAAAGCAGTTAGTCCCTGAGTATGAAAAACAATCTCCTAATAAAGTCATTATTTCTTATGGCTCATCAATGGGCGCTGCACCCGACTCTATCCCTTCTAGATTAGCCAAAGGTGAGCGGTTTGATGTATTAATCCTGGCTGCACCCTCTTTGGAGGGGTTTATTAAGAGCGGAGATCTTCGATCTGGGACGCGAGTTGATTTGGTTGCTTCGGTAATGGGTGCGGTAGTAAAGGCGGGCGCACCAAAGCCTGATATCAGCACAATGAATGGATTGAAATTGGCTTTATTAAATGCAAAGTCGGTTGCGTATTCCGCAAGCGCTAGCGGTGTTTATTTATCAACCGAGCTTTTTCCGAAGATGGGGATTTCGGAGCAGATGAATAAAACTGCAAGAAAGATATATAGCGAAAGGGTCGCTTCAGTTGTAGCTAGGGGTGATGCAGATTTGGGCTTTCAGCAAGTCAGCGAGCTACTCCCCATTCCTGGTGTTGACTTTATAGGTGAGCTACCGCAAGAAGCTCAAAAGACAGTGCTATTTTCCGCGGGTATTACAAGTAACACGCAAAATTTAGATGCATCAAAAGATCTCATAGTATTTTTAGCATCAACAAAAGCAGTTGATACCATTCAAAAAGCAGGATTAAAGCCAGCCTTGCCGGCAATACCTTGGTAGGATAAAAAGGACCATAGAAATGAAGTGTTTTACTAAAGCCGCTCTGATTGCATCTTTATCTTTAGCATTTGGACCGGTGTTTGCTGCTGACCCTTGGCCTAATCACCCCATTAAATTTGTTGTTGGGTTTGGTCCTGGCGGCGCTAACGATACTGTTGCCAGAGTGGTTGCTGAAGCTGCCTCAAAGCAATTGGGTCAACCTATTATTGTGGAAAACAAACCAGGTGCTGGCTCTCTATTGGGTGCGGATTTTGTGGCAAAGAGTGCGCCAGATGGGTACACCTTCTTTGTTAGTGCTGGTGGAATTATTACTAACCCAATGATTAAGTCATCCATGCCATATAAGGAAGGCGATTTAGTGCCCGTTGGGATGCTCGCTATAAGCCCATCCATTATTGTTGTTTCAGCAGACTCCAAAATCAATAATATGAAGGATCTGCTAGTTCTAGCCAAAGATCCCAAAGGACTTAACTTCTCAACTGCTGGTACTGGGAGTACTCCACACTTCGTAGCGGAGATGTTGAAAGTAAAAGCAGGCGGTAAATATGAAATCATTCCTTATAAGAGTGGTTCCGAAGGAATGGTGGCTGTTATCTCCAATCAGGTTGATGCAACCTCAGAGGCAAGTGTTGTAGTAATTCCGCAAATCCAAGGCGGCAAATTAAAAGCAATTGCTTCCACTTGGAATAAAAGAATTACGGCCCTGCCTGATGTTCCAACAACTAAAGAGCAGGGGTATCCTGAAGTTTTCATTGGTCACTGGGCTGGAGTTTTTGCGCCCAAAGGCACATCTGATGCTATTTTGGAGAAAATGAATCAAACGATTAATGCAGGCCTGAAGACTGCGGCTGTTCAAAGTCGCCTAACGCCACAGGGTATTGAGCCATCACCTGGAACCAGGGCTGCTTTTACTAAATTCCTCGCAGATGAGAAAGCAAGACTAGAGCCAATAGTGAAGCGTGCCAATATGAAAGAGGATTAAGCCAATTTCTTCAGGGCTTCTAAATATTTCTCTGGGTTAAGCGGCTGGCCTTCACGCTGTGCTTCCCACATCACTTGCCCTAGGCATTCCATCATGACGTGCTGTGCTTCATGCATAGAACCTAGTTTTTGCGAGAGTTTATCTGCGATCTCTTTAATGCCAGTCGGCTGATTGATTGAGATCTGCTCGCTAATCGATAGGTGCATTGATAGATGTAGGAAGGGATTGGTTTCACCACGCTCTGGCGTGTAATCCTGCCCTAGAGCGCCCTCTGGATCCGCAAGTAGGTCGTGGTATTCAGGATGCTCAACCATCCAATCGCTGGCCAACGTCTCCATCGGATCAAGAATCTGATTCTCAGTCTTTTTTTTCCAGGTGTCACAGAAAAAGCGACGCACTTCTTCACGGGTTGGATTAAATATCGCCACGAACTTTTCCTTTGCCAGTTTTTTGTTTGAAGCCGCATAGAGGCTCCACGATGCATTGCGCACAATCTGGATTACGTGCTTTACAAGTATATCGACCGTGCAGAATAAGCCAATGATGTGCATCCAATAGATATTCTTTTGGTACACGCTTCAGTAATTGCTCTTCCACTTTCACCACATCTTTGCCGGGTGCTAGGCCAGTGCGATTAGAGACTCTAAAAATGTGGGTATCAACAGCCATGGCGATTTGTCCAAAGGCAGTATTCAGAATGACATTCGCAGTCTTTCTGCCTACACCGGGTAGAGCTTCTAATTCTTCACGGGTTTGGGGAACTTCTCCGCCATGCTTCTCAAGCAGAAGCCGACATGTTTCCTGTATATGCTTGCCTTTGGAGTTAAATAAGCCAATATGCTGAATAAAGGGTCTAACACCATCTAAGCCAAGATCTAAAAGGGCTTGCGGGGTATTGGCAACCTTATAAAGCTTGCGCGTTCCCTTATTCACTGAGACATCAGTTGCTTGTGCCGATAGTAGTACCGCAATTAACAGCTCAAATGGCGAGCTATATTCCAGCTCAGTTTCTGGTTTGGGATTGTTGGCTTTGAGCTGCTCAAAAAAAGCACGACGCTTTTCTAGATTCATCATTTCTTTTGTTGGGCTCGTGCAATCGCTGCTGCAATGATGGCACGTTTACGTTCTTGCTCTTTAAGCTCTTCTGCTGATGATGGGCTTTCTGCATTGACCGCCTCTAATTTAGTCGCAGCTTTCCTGGCTAAGCGATCATCATTATCTTTTTGCTCTCTATCGAGTCGTTTTTCACGATCGTGATAACGCTGACGCGAGATGTCTGCCAAGTCTTGAGACCAGGCATCCCAACCAGTTTTATTGCCGGTGACATCAATCATGCTAATGCAATCAACAGGGCACGGTGGAATGCAGAGATCGCAACCAGTACACCACTCAGCCAGAACCACATGCATTTGTTTTGAGGCCCCAACGATCGCATCAACAGGGCATGCCTGAATGCAGAGAGTGCAGCCAATGCATTTCTGTGGATCAATAAACGCTACTGGCCTTGGGCGTTCTACGCCACACTCTAGATCGATAGTGGGATGAAGCTCAAAGGCATCTTGGGGATAGATGGGTATCAACACCTTACTTAGGCGCTCAATACCCTCAACCCCACCAGGCGGGCAGCGATTTGGTAGCACATCACCAGAGGCCATTGCCTCGGCATACCCACGACAGTCTGGGTAGCCGCATTTAGTACATTGGGTTTGCGGAAGAATATCCTCAAGTTGGTCGATGAGGTTATTTGCTTGGCTCATGGGAAAGGCTTGTTGGATTCTTCTTAAAATTAAAGGCTCCGAAGAGCCCTTAATTTATGCAGACTTGGTAGTCCGTGTAGCAGTTTTCTTCGTATTCTGATGCTCACGAATGAACGTCTTAATCTTTGGGTAAACCTTCTCACGCCAGCGGCGACCAGCGAAGATACCGTAGTGCCCAGCACCGGCAACTTCATAGTGGTCTTTACTGTCTTTTGGGATGCCGGCACATAAAGCATGTGCAGAACGTGTTTGACCACTTCCAGAGATGTCATCAAGCTCACCTTCAATAGTGAGGAGAGCAGTCTTTTGAATATCTTGTGGCTTAACAAGTTCGCCAGCAACTTCCCAAGTGCCGTTTGGCAATGAGTAGTCTTGGAAAACGGTCTTAATAGTGTCAAGGTAAAACTTAGAGTCCAAATCCAATACTGCGTTGTACTCATCGTAAAAGCGAATATGGGATTCCGCATCTTGTTCGTCGCCGCGTACTAAGTTTTGGAAGAAATCCCAATGTGATTGCAGGTGGTTTTGTGGATTCATGGCGATAAAGCCAGTGTGTTGCAAGAAGCCTGGGTAAACTTTACGGCCAGCGCCCGGATAGTTAGGCGGCACGTTATAAATTACGTGGCTCTTAAACCACTCATATGATTTCTGATCTGCCAGATTATTAACGGCGGTTGGTGACTTACGTGCATCGATTGGACCACCCATCATGATCATGGATGCGGGAGTAGCTTCACCAGCAGAGGCCATTAAGGAAATTGCGCCTAAAGTTGGAACGGTAGGTTGGCAAACGGAAATCACATGTAAGTCTTTAGCACCGATGGTGCGAATGAATTCTTGCACGTAATGAACATAGTCATCAAGACCAAACTCACCATCTTCTACCGGTACCAAACGAGCATCGATCCAATCGGTGATGTAAACCTTATGGTCTTGCAAGAGGGTACGCACTGTGTCACGCAACAAAGTGGCATGATGACCAGACATTGGAGCGACTACTAGTACAGCCGGATCTTCTTTGAGGTTCTTGATGGTTTCTACATCATCAGAAAAGCGCTTAAAACGAATTAGATTGCAGAAAGGTTTTGAGATGACCGTTCTTTCATGAATCGCAACTTCGTGACCATGTGCTTTAACAGAGCGAATGCCAAATTCCGGTTTTTTGTAATCCTTACCTAGGCGATAGAGGAGTTCATAACTAGCAGCCAATCGATCCGATCCCGGAACCTTGGAGGCGGGATTTGAAGCATTGATAAAAGCTTCTGAAGCAGCGCGTGCCCAGGAACTAACTGGTTGAAGTAAGGCTTTTTGAAATTCATGTAACTGATATAGCATGGTACCTCCGGTAATTCAGTGTATCCGCTTATTGCGCCAATACGCGGGCGATTGCTTTAGCCACTTTATCAATGTTTTTGGTATTGAGGGCTGCAACACAAATGCGTCCAGTCGAGAGAGCATAAATGCCATCCTCTTTCTGTAAGTGATCAACTTGCTCAGCTGTTAAGCCTGAGTAAGAAAACATGCCACGCTGCTTCTCGATAAAAGCAAAATCTTGCTTTACTCCAGCAGCGGCGAGTTTTTCAACCAGGCCATGACGCATCGCTTTAATGCGGTCACGCATTTCTGCTAACTCATCTTCCCAGAGCTTACGTAATTCTGGTGAATTCAAAACGGCAGCAGCAATGGCAGCGCCGTGAGTTGGAGGATTGGAATAATTAGTGCGAATGACACGCTTCAATTGTGAAAGCACGCGAGTCGATTCATCTTTGCTTTGAGTCACGATAGACAGGGCACCAACACGCTCACCATAGAGTGAGAATGATTTGGAGAAAGAACTGGATACAAAGAAAGACATGCCTGAATCAGCAAAGAGACGAACGGCAATACCGTCTTTCTCAATCCCATCAGCAAAGCCTTGGTAGGCCATATCCAAGAAGGGGATGAGGCCTTTGTTCTTGCAGATGTCAATCACTTGGCGCCATTGCGCTTCAGTAATATCCGCGCCGGTTGGGTTGTGGCAACAAGCGTGCAACAACACGGTAGTGTTCTTTGGGAAAGACTCTAAGGACTTCACCATGCCGTCAAAATCTACGCCACGTGTTTTGCCATCAAAGTAGGTGTACTCGACAACATCAAAACCAGCAGATTCAAAAATGCCGCGATGGTTTTCCCAGGTCGGGTTACTAATAGCGCAGGGCGCATTGAGGTTCAGGCGCTTAATAAAATCCGCACCAACGCGCAGTGCACCGGTACCACCAAGACATTCGGCAGTTACAACACGACCTTCTTTAATGAGTGCGGAGTCAGCGCCAAACAATAAATTTTGCACTGCACTGTTGTATGGATTTGGACCTTCGATTGGAATGTAGCTACGTGGTGAGTGCTTTGCAACAATCGCCTCTTCAGCTTTAATCACTGCCTTTAGAAGTGGAACTTTGCCTTCGTCTGTGTAATACACGCCAACACCTAAGTTCACTTTGTCAGCACGTTGGTCTGCAACGTAGGCTTCTGTGAGGCCAAAAATAGGATCTTTAGGGGCTAGTTGGACTGAGGCAAACAGGGTCATTGGAGGTCGAAAGTGGTGGTTAAGGGTTAATTAAGGGTGGTTTTGTTTGTTGTTGACGTTATATTCAGTTTAATTGTCGGTTTTTGAAGCCAGAATCAACTATTTCCTAAGAAAAACGGCAAAATCATTGTTTGTACAAAATTCGCTGTGAATAACTCTCACAGGTGAAATGATAGCCGAGATGCCCCCTAAGTTGCCCAAAACTGGTCTAAAAGTTGAAGTAAAAGAAGTGCAAAAAACCCCTGTGGCAGATCCCTTGGGTGAGGCAGGCCACGACCTCGATCCGACCAAGTTTGTAAGCTTCCCCGACTCCCCTTATCAGCTCTATCAGCCATTTTCACCCGCTGGGGACCAACCCCAGGCCATTGATGCGCTGGTTGAGGGTATTCAGGATGGATTGACCTTCCAGACGCTTTTAGGGGTTACGGGGTCTGGAAAGACCTTCACGATGGCTAATGTCATCGCCAGAACCGGCCGTCCTGCCATCATTTTTGCCCCGAATAAGACCCTCGCTGCCCAGCTTTATAGTGAATTTAGGGAGTTTTTCCCGAGAAACGCCGTTGAGTACTTCGTCAGCTATTACGACTACTACCAGCCAGAGGCTTATGTACCTCAGCGCGACCTCTTTATCGAAAAAGATTCCTCTATTAACGAGCACATCGAACAGATGCGTTTGTCTGCAACCAAGAGTTTATTAGAGCGTCGAGATGTCATTATTGTTGCGACCGTGTCTGCAATTTACGGCATTGGTAATCCTGGTGACTATCACAGCATGGTGATGACATTACGTCCTGGTGACAAGATGAGTCAGCGTGATATTTTAATGCGCCTCATTGCGATGCAATACGACCGCAACGAAACGGATTTCAAGCGTGGTGTATTTCGAGTGCGTGGCGACACGATTGATATTTTCCCGGCTGAACATAATGAGTTGGCAGTAAGGGTAGAGTTGTTTGATGATGTTGTGGAGAGTTTGCAGTTCTTCGACCCTCTCACTGGTAAGATTCGTCAAAAGATTCCACGCTTTACTGTGTACCCAAGTTCACATTACGTCACACCTCGTGAAACTGTTTTGAAAGCAATCGAAACTATCAAAACAGAATTGCGTACTCGCTTAGATGAGTTTGTTAAGGATGGCAAACTGGTTGAGGCACAACGTCTCGAGCAGCGTACTCGTTTTGATTTAGAGATGCTCAATGAGTTAGGTTTCTGCAAAGGGATTGAGAACTACTCTCGCCACCTTTCAGGAGCTGCTCCCGGCGAGGCCCCGCCGACGCTAGTGGACTATTTGCCCAATGATGCCTTGATGTTCCTGGATGAGAGCCATGTTCTGATTGGGCAGTTGAACGCCATGTACAACGGGGATAAATCTCGTAAACATACTTTGGTGGAATTTGGGTTTCGCTTACCCTCAGCGATGGATAACCGCCCACTCAAATTTACTGAGTTTGAAACCAAGATGCGTCAAACTATTTTCGTTTCTGCAACACCGGCTGATTATGAGAAAACACATCAAGGCCAGGTGGTCGAGCAAGTGGCGAGACCAACTGGTTTGGTTGATCCAGAAATTGAAGTATTGCCGGCAAGTACACAGGTCGATGATTTATTAGATCAAATTCATGCGCGCGTCAAAGTGCATGAGCGAGTTCTAGTGACTGTGTTGACTAAACGAATGGCGGAGCAATTAACAGACTATCTTTCTGATAATGGTGTGAAGGTGCGCTATGTTCACTCTGATATCGATACAGTCGAGCGTGTAGAAATTTTGCGTGACTTACGTTTGGGCGTCTTTGATGTGCTGGTCGGCATTAACTTATTGCGCGAAGGTTTGGATATTCCTGAGGTATCTCTAGTGGCCATTTTGGATGCCGATAAAGAAGGCTTCTTACGTTCAGAGCGCAGTCTGATACAGACTATTGGTCGCGCTGCTCGTAATGTTCGTGGCAAAGCGATTTTGTATGCCGATCGGATTACCGACTCTATGAAACGCGCCATGGGGGAGACCGAAAGACGGCGAACCAAGCAAATTGCTTTCAATAAGCTTCATGGGATTGAGCCTAAGGGCGTCAAAAAGCGCATTAAGGACATTATTGATGGTGTCTATGACGTCAAAGAGAAGCGTCAGGAGATGCAGGTTGAGCAGGAGCGGGCTCATTATGAAGATATGGGTGAGAAGGACTTGGCGGCCGAAATTAAGCGCCTGGAGAAGCAAATGAACGCTGAAGCCAAGAATTTGGAGTTTGAAAAGGCTGCCAGCACCAGGGATAGACTCACTAAGGTTAAAGAAATGGCTTTTGGGGCCAGATCTAGGGACTCTGTCTAAAGATTGAGCAGTCAATTCCTGGCTTGCATTGAGGTTTTTTGGGATAATTCCCGAGCAATTTGATAGGGAATATGGTAAAGTTGAGTGGAATGGTCGGGTATTACCCGCCCGACTGTTAGCTGTCCATAACAATCCATTACCAAGGTGACATATGAGACTTACAACCAAAGGTCGTTTTGCAGTAACCGCAATGATTGATTTAGCCCTGCGTGAAACGCATGGCCCCGTAACTTTGGCCGGAATTAGCCAAAGACAAAAGATTTCCCTTTCTTACCTCGAGCAATTGTTCGGCAAATTACGCCGTTTCAATATCGTGGAGAGCACACGTGGTCCTGGTGGTGGTTACACTTTGGCACGTCCGTCCTCTGAGGTGAGTGTGGCTGACATTATTGTTGCTGTCGATGAACCTCTCGATGCAACCCAATGTGGTGGCAAAGGTAACTGTCATACCGATGAAGAAAATCATGGTCGCTGTATGACGCATGATCTCTGGAGCAATCTCAATTCCAAAATGGTTGAGTACCTGAGTTCGGTGAGCTTGAAAGACTTGGTTCATCAACAAGAAGGGCGCGGCATTGTGATTCAAGATATGCGTCAAAAGAAAATTAAAGTTGAAAGCTCTAAAGCAGATAAGCCTGCTACAGCACTTGCAGCTAAAAAAGAAGTGGCACCTAAAGCACCATTAGTGAATTCTGTATTCAATTTGGCGCGCCAAAGTTAATAACGTATTACCTACCTATAAATAAATCATGAACGCACCACAAGACCTTCCTAAGCAACCGGTTCCAATGTTTAGCCCTAAGCACTTCCCTGTGTACATGGACTATTCAGCTACAACGCCGATTGATCCGCGTGTGGTTGAAAAAATGTTGCCTTATTTGCGCGAGCAGTTTGGTAACGCCGCATCCCGTAGTCATGCTTATGGCTGGGCTGCAGAAGAGGCGGTTGAGTGGGCGCGTTCAGAGGTTGCTCAATTAGTACACGCTGATTCAAGAGAGATTGTGTTTACAAGCGGTGCTACTGAAAGTATTAATCTTGCATTAAAAGGCGCAGCACATTTTTACAAAGATCGCGGTAATCACATCATCACCGTCAAGACCGAGCACAAAGCGACTTTAGATACTTGTCGTGAACTTGAGCGCGAAGGTTTTGAAGTGACTTATTTAGATGTATTGCCTAATGGTCTGATTGATTTTGCGCAGCTTGAAGCTGCAATGAAGCCAGGCACAATTTTGGCTTCAGTGATGTATGTCAATAATGAAATCGGTGTGGTGCAAGATATTCCTGCAATTGGTGAGTTGTGCCGTTCACGTGGTGCGATTTTTCATGTGGATGCAGCGCAAGCAACTGGCAAAGTGGACATTGATCTAGAAAAGATCAAAGTGGATTTGATGAGCTTTTCTGCTCATAAGACTTATGGCCCTAAAGGTATTGGCGCTTTGTTTGTGCGTCGTAAGCCACGTATTCGTATTGAGGCGCAGATTCATGGCGGTGGCCATGAGCGCGGTATGCGTTCTGGAACCTTGGCGGTTCACCAAATCGTTGGTATGGGCGAAGCCTTCCGTATTGCTCGTGTTGAAATGATCGAAGAGAACAAGCGTATTCGCGGACTGCGTGACCGCTTACTCAATGGCTTGAAAGATATTGAAGAAGTCTACGTCAACGGCGACATGGATGATCGTGTTCCGCATAACCTCAACATTAGCTTTAACTATGTTGAAGGCGAGTCTATGTTGATGGCGCTCAAAGATTTGGCGATCTCCTCTGGTTCAGCGTGTACCTCAGCATCGTTAGAACCTTCTTATGTATTGCGTGCCTTGGGTCGCAACGATGAATTGGCACATAGCTCCATACGCTTTACCTTGGGTCGCTTTACGACTGAAGAAGAGGTGGACTTCACTATCAAGTTGGTAAAAGAGAAGATTGCCAAGTTGCGTGAGTTATCTCCGCTCTGGGAAATGTATAAAGATGGAATCGACATCAGCACGATTCAATGGGCTGCACACTAAAAGATATTTAAAGATAAAGAAATTAAAGAGGAAATACCATGGCATATAGCGAAAAGGTCATCGACCATTATGAAAATCCCCGTAATGTTGGCTCATTTGAAAAAGGCGACGACAGCGTAGGTACTGGTATGGTTGGAGCTCCAGCCTGCGGCGACGTAATGAAGTTACAGATTCGCGTGAACGATCAAGGTGTAATTGAAGATGCTAAGTTTAAGACTTATGGATGCGGCTCTGCAATTGCCTCCTCTTCACTAGTAACCGAGTGGGTTAAAGGTAAGACATTAGATCAAGCACTTGAGATCAAGAATTCATTGATCGCAGAAGAGTTGGCTTTACCGCCAGTAAAAATTCACTGCTCTATCTTGGCTGAAGATGCCATTAAAGCGGCGGTAGCTGACTACAAAGAAAAGCACCCAGCGAAATAAAGAGTAAAGAATAAGCAGGCATAACTATGGCAATTACCCTAACTGACAAAGCAGCTGCACACGTAAACCGCAATCTTGAGAAACGCGGCAAGGGTTGTGGCTTACGCTTGGGCGTTCGCACAACAGGTTGCTCTGGCTTGGCATATCAGCTTGAGTATGTAGATGAGCCTGCTGCTGAAGATCAGGTATTTGAGTCCAATGGCATTAAGGTATTTGTAGATCCAAAAAGCTTGGCTTACTTGGATGGTACGGAGCTAGACTTTGTGCGCGAGGGTTTGAACGAGGGATTCAAGTTTCAAAATCCAAACGTAAAAGATGAGTGTGGTTGTGGCGAATCCTTCCGCGTCTGACGATTACTTCAACTTCTTTGGATTAAATCAGCAATTCAAAATCGATTTGCCTGCTCTAGATCAGGCATACCTGGCCATTCAGAAAGAAGTGCATCCTGATCGCCATGCGCGTGGTAGCGATGCAGAGCAACGCCTTGCTATGCAGATGGCTACCCTTGCTAATACTGCTGTTCAAACACTAAAGAACCCCATCCAACGCGGCCTCTATATTTGCCAGCTTCATGGTGTTGATGCCAAGTTAGAAACCAATACTGCCATGCCTGCTGCTTTTCTGATGAAGCAAATGGAATGGCGTGAGAATTTAGATGAACAAGCGGAAGACTTGCCTGCACTTGAAGTCTTGATGGCTGAAGTAGAGCAATCAAAACAAGATACGCTTGCAGAAATCGCCCAAGCCATTGATGCCGCCAAAAACTATGTACGTGCCGCGGAGCTACTTCGTGGCTTGCTCTTCATTGATAAGTTTGCGGTTGAGCTTGATGATGCCATCGCAGCCTTAATCTAGTCCCCACTCAAGCTAAACTCTATCTCCTATGGCCTTATTACAAATCTCTGAACCCGGTAAATCACTCGCGCCCCATCAGCGCCGTATTGCTGTGGGCATTGATTTGGGGACCACTAATTCTTTAGTAGCCATTGTGCGTGATGCCTTGCCTAAGGTGTTACCAGATGCGCAGGGGCGCGAGCTACTTCCATCCGTTATTCGTTATTTGCCTAATGGTAGAACTCAAGCTGGCTTTGAAGCGCTTGAGAGCGTGGTCATTGACCCAAAAAACACCATTGTTTCAGTGAAGCGTTTCATGGGTCGCGGCTTGTTGGATGTCGAGAATATTGAAAGCGCCCCATACGACTTTGTTGATCAACCGGGCATGCTTAAACTCAGAACAGTTGCTGGGGATAAGAGTCCAATTGAAGTCTCGGCAGAAATCTTGGCGCGCTTGCGTCAATTAGCGGAAGATTCTGTATCTGATGAGATTGTTGGCGCTGTGATTACAGTCCCTGCTTACTTTGATGATGCACAGCGTCAAGCAACCAAAGATGCTGCTAAGTTAGCTGGCATCGAAGTTCTCCGTTTATTGAATGAGCCGACTGCTGCTGCGATTGCCTATGGATTAGATAATGCCTCTGAAGGCGTCTATGCAGTTTATGACTTAGGTGGCGGAACATTTGATATCTCGATACTGCGCATGAGTCGCGGTGTCTTTGAGGTGCTCTCTACAGGCGGTGATTCTGCTTTAGGTGGTGATGACTTTGACCACCGCTTGTACTGCTGGGTAATTGAGCAGGCCAAGCTTCCCCCTTTATCCATTCATGATCATCGTACGCTGCTACAGGCCTGTAAGCATGCCAAAGAGCTACTAAGCCACAACCCTCTGGCGCGCGTTCACGAGACGCTGGCAGATGGTACGGTAGTTAATGTTGGCGTTAGTCAGGCGCAGCTCTTTGAGATAACCCAAAATCTAGTAACCAAGACTTTGATAGCGTGTAAAAAAGCTTTGCG
This sequence comes from Polynucleobacter sp. MG-28-Ekke-A2, assembly GCF_035012985.1. NCBI lineage: Bacteria > Pseudomonadati > Pseudomonadota > Betaproteobacteria > Burkholderiales > Burkholderiaceae > Polynucleobacter > Polynucleobacter sp. MG-28-Ekke-A2. Next base: position 103,207 of record NZ_JAYGQU010000004.1, read on the forward strand.
TGATGCTGGTCTTAAAGCTGAAGATGTTAAAGGTGTAGTAATGGTGGGCGGCTCAACCCGTATGCCAAATGTACAACGCGCTGTTGGCGAACTCTTTGGCACCCAGCCATTGAACAATCTGAACCCCGATCAAGTAGTTGCATTGGGTGCGGCGATGCAAGCTGACTTATTAGCTGGCAATCAAAGCAAAGATGATGAGTGGCTCCTATTGGATGTTATTCCGTTATCGCTTGGTATTGAAACCATGGGCGGTTTGGTAGAAAAAATCATTCCACGCAATACACCTATACCGGTAGCTAGAGCGCAAGACTTCACGACCTTTAAAGATGGACAGACTGCCTTAGCTATTGCGGTGGTGCAGGGCGAGCGCGAACTTGCGCAAGACTGTCGCTCATTAGGTAGGTTTGAATTACGCGGCATACCGGCAATGGCTGCAGGCGCAGCCCGTATCCGGGTCACCTTTCAGGTGGATGCCGATGGTTTATTGTCTGTAAGCGCGGTAGAGCAAGGCTCTGGCGTAAAAGCATCCATTGATATCAAGCCCTCTTATGGCCTAACTGATGCAGAAATTACTCGCATGCTGCAAGACGGTTTTGCATCTGCTAAAGAGGATTTGCTTTCGAGATCATTGCGTGAAGAGCAGGTAAATGCGCAGCGCTTATTAGATGCAGTGCAAACGGCGCTAGCAAGTGATCGCTCTTTACTGAGTTCGGCAGAGCAGAAAGAGGTTGATCAAGAGATGGCAATCCTACAAAAGATCTTAAATGAAGAAACTGATAGCGCTATTGTTCGCAAGGCCGTTGATCATGCCGCCAAGGCGACTGATGACTTCGCACAAAAACGCATGAACGCTAGTATTCAGAAGGCTTTATCTGGCAAGAATGTTGCTGAAATTTAAGTAAATAAAATACAAACCGAATACCAATAGAAAAGAATCATGACTCAAATCGTTGTACTACCGCATAGTGAGTATTGTCCTGAGGGTGCAGTTGTTGAGGTTGCCCCAGGCACTTCGATTTGTGAAGCCTTGTTAGAGAATGACATTCCCATTGAACATGCTTGCGATATGGTGTGCGCTTGCACTACTTGCCATGTGATCGTTAAAGAGGGCTTTAACAGCCTTAATCCTCCCGATGAGAATGAGGAAGACATGCTTGATCGTGCATGGGGGCTAAACCCGCAGTCCCGTTTATCTTGTCAAGCCATTGTTGCTAAACAAGATTTAGTGATTGAAATCCCTAAATATTCAATCAATCACGCCAAAGAAAATCATTAATGCACCAAAATCATGCACTAATGCATCCAATCATGCAAACCACTTAAAGAGTGAACTCTGGCGGGACTAATATGAAGCTGTAGTTCATTCTTTAGATAGTACCTCCAAAAAAATATTTTAAGCCATCCTTCGGGGTGGCTTTTTCTTTTGGGGCGCGCTTAGAGTTTTGGTGGTGACGAGCTAGATTCACGAATAACCAAATTAACACTTGTTTTGATTTTTCTGGGAAGGTTATCCACACCTTTAATTTGGGAAATGAGGTGATTGGCCGCTTGCGCCCACATACCTATAGCATCTATGTGGATAGTGCTCAGACTGGGTGTGATGTGTTGAGAAATTTCTAAGTCATCAAATCCAATGATTGATAAGTCCTTTGGAATTCTCAGCCCTTGCTTTTTAGCCTCAAGCAACGCGCCCAGAGCTAAAACGTCTTGACCGCAAATAATTGCAGTGATTTTGGGATTGTTGAGGAGCAATTTTTTTAATCCGAGACGCGCCTCATGTAAACCATAAGCACACTCCACTATCACATCGCTTTTGATCTGAATTTTCTTCTCAGTCAAAAGCTCAATAACTCCATCAACCCGGTCTCTAGCACGATCATTGTACGTAGTGATGCCTGCCAATATCCCAAAATGTTTATGTCCAAGAGAGAGTAGGTGCTGAACCCCGGGCTTGATTGCCTCTCGATTATCAAAGCCGGAGGCGTACCCGTTATAGGGTGTGGATAATGAGCCCACGTGTATATATGGAATATTGCGAGTTTTCAGAAGTTTTAATGCTTCGCGCCGCTGGCTAACGCCAAAGAGGGCAATACCTTCAACGCCTCGAGTCAGTAGGTTGGTTATTTGGTTTGCTTCGATCTCGGGATCGTAGTTACTGCTTGCTACTAAAAGTTGGTGCCCAGATTGATTTAGTTGACGTTGAAACTCTGCAAGCCCTTGTGCAAAAATTGCATTGTCAAGAGTGGGAACAATTGCGCCAATAGTCCCAGAGCGCTTAAGCATCAATGCGCGAGCCCCAGCATTCGGTATGTACCCCAATTTTTTAATAACACCACTAATTTTTTCTTTTAGCTCGGCGCTAACTGCATCTGGATTATTTAAGGCTCTGGAGACGGTTGCGGTAGAAACTTTTGCTGCAGCCGCTACATGAACTATGGTGATAGAGCCAATTTTATTTTTCATCAAAACCTAAGGGAAAGCCCTAGTCAATTTCAGTTGGTGGTGTTAATTTTGCAAGTAATTTATGGTTAGAATGAAAGCGCTTACATTTTATTTATTTTATGAGGAATTGGAAATTTTTAGCAAGCTTTTATCCTTCTTTTTGTTCTGTGCGATTCTGCTACTCGCTTGGTTTGGGCTGACAGAGTGGACAGGCACAATCTCAATTGCTAGATTTCCATCGCCCACAGAAACCTGGAATTCTTTCAGAATTATTGCCTTACAGGGTTACGGCAATGGCAAACTTCATCAACATGTCTTACAAAGCGTTATTTTAGTTACCTCCGGATTTTTGGTCTCTTCCTCATTGGGAATCCTGCTTGGGATTCTGATGGGGGCGAATAAGAAAATTGAAGCTTTTGTAAATCCAATATTTTTAACCTTGAGGCCAATACCCCCTTTGGCATGGATTCCTTTGGCTATTGTTTGGCTAGGGCTTGGTAATTCCGCTAAGGTGATGGTGATTTATGTAGCAGCCTTTGTGCCAGCAGTGATTAATAGCTTCACTGGTGTTAGATCAATAGAGGTGCCGCAGCGCGAAGCCGCTGCAATGTTGGGTATTAGTCGTTTTGCTTACTATTACGAAGTGTTAATTCCTGGCGCATTGCCGTTTATTTTTACTGGCTTACGTCTATCACTTCAGGCATCCTGGACCACTTTAGTTGCGGCGGAATTAGTTGGCGCAACTTTAGGTTTGGGATCGATCCTAAATCAAGCGGCTCAAGACATTAATCCGGCAATGATTATGGTGGGTATGATTAGCGTAGCAGTTTCTGGTTGGTTGATGACTCAGATATTGGCTAAGGCTGAGCGCTATGCCACACCTTGGAGAGCGTAATGGCACGTCAAGAACGCTTAAATCAAGGTGAGTTTTTATTGTGGACGGGACTAGGCATTACTAGTTTTTTTGGGGTTTGGTATATCTCGGTGCTGCTGGGGGTCGTTCCAAAGCAGTTTCTTCCGGCGCCTCATGAGGTTTTGCAGAGGTTTGTTTACCTGCTCAACGAGCCATTCTCTGGTTACACCTTATTGGCTCATATTGCATCAAGTTTTCAGCGCTTTTTATATGGATTCCTATTGGCAGTGGTGATTGGAGTGCCATTAGGATTATTAATGGCTTTATCTAAGTGTGCCAATCAACTAATCACACCATTTTTTGAAAGTATTCGCTTTGTTGCGCCAATCGCTTGGGTTCCATTTGCTGCCCTCTGGTTTGGAACTGGTATCGGTGGTCCGGTTTTGGTGATTTTTATGGGGGCATTTCCTCCGGTCTTAATCAATACCTATCGCGGAGCAATTCACGTAGATAAAAAATATCTTGAAGCAGCCAGAATGCTTGGGGCAGGTAGGTTGCGTTTGATGACCGAAGTCTTATTTCCAGCGGCCATCCCATCAATCATTGCCGGCCTGCGGATATCTGCTGGATTAGGTTGGCAATCCTTAGTTGGCGCTGAACTCATTGTTGCATCTAGTGGTGTTGGATACATGATGGTTAAAGGCCAGGCGAGTATTCAGACCGATATTGTGATGAGCGGCATGATTGCAATTGGTCTCATTGGTTTATTGATTGATGTGCTTTTAAGGCAAGCTGAAAAGTTCGCTATTCACTATAGAGAAATTTGATTTATGGCAGATATTGTTTTCGATTCAGTAGAGCGCAGCTTTAAACAAAGCGGCAAAGAGTTTTTGGCCGTTGGCGGTGTTGACTTAACTGTTAAAGACAAAGAGTTTGTTGCGATCGTTGGCCCATCTGGTTGCGGAAAGACTACTTGCTTACGCATGGTAGCTGGCCTTGAAATGCCTAGTAAAGGGCGGGTACTTGTTGGCGGTAAAGAGGTAAAAGGGCCTGGACCAGACCGTGCAGTGGTATTCCAGCAATTCGCTTTATTTCCATGGAAAACAGTTCAGGAAAATATTGAGTTTGGCCTTAAATCCATGAGTATGAGTTCGGCCGAAAAACGAGATAAAACCGCCCGCTTAATTTCACTGATGGGACTAGATGGATATGAGCAGGCCTATCCTCATCAATTATCTGGTGGTATGCAGCAGCGCGTAGCTATTGCGCGTGCATACGTCCTAGAGCCGGAAGTACTTTTGATGGATGAGCCATTCGGCGCTTTGGATGCCCAAACTCGAGTGGTTATGCAGGAAGAGCTTGTAAGGCTTGCCCGCAAGAATCCTAAAACCGTCTTATTTATTACCCACGCTGTTGAAGAGGCGGTGTTTCTCGCAGATCGTGTCGTGGTGATGTCCAGGAGGCCCGGTCTGATTCGAGATGTGATCGAGATTAAGCCCATTCGTGAAAAAGAAGGTTGGGATACTCATAGTCGTATTGAGGATGTAATGGATTTAAGTTCTTTTGTGCAGTTACGTAGTCAGATTTGGAAGTTGTTGCGCGAGCAAAACCTGGGTGTTGATCATTGATTCACTTTTGTAATATCTGAAGGAGATAAAAATGCAATTTAAGAAATCATTAGCAAGTATTTTGGGGGGAACGTTACTCGCAGCAGCAAGCGTTGGTAATGTCTACGCACAAGCAAAGCCTGCATTAATCGAGATTAAGGTGAGCTATCAGCCTGCTTTGTATTGGGCACTTCCATTCTTTGTGGCAACAGAAAAGAACTGGTGGGGTGAGTTGGGCCTTAAGCCAGAATTTAGCACTTTCCCCGCTGGAGTTCCGCAAATTGCAGCCTCTGCCTCCAAGTCATGGGATGTAGGTGGCACTGGATCTGTTCCTGCTGTATTGGGTTATGTCCGCTTTGGTATTAAGACTATCGGATTGAGTAATGATGAGTCAGCAGGCAATGCCTTGTTAGCCACTGGTAAAGCTGCAGAGGCATTCGCAGCCAATCCTCAGTCATTAAAAGGACAAACTATTGTATTGACTGGTAACTCCACTGGAGATTACGCGGTTCAATCTTGTCTTAGGAAATATGGTTTAGCTAAGACTGATGTTGTTATCAAGAATATGGGTCAGGGCGAAATTATTTCTGCCATGTCTTCCGGTAACGCAGATTTTGGCGGCCTGTGGGCGCCAAATATTTATACGCTCGAAGAGAAGGCTGGAGCAAAGGTCATTTGTAGCGGTAAAGATGGTGGTGCTTTTGTTCCTGGTGCCTTGATCGTACGTGCTGATTATGCAAAAGAAAATCCACAAAATGTGGCTAAGTTCTTAGCTGTGTATTTGCGTGCTTGGAAGTGGATGAATGCCAATAAGCCGCAAGCAATTGCGATGATGAAAAAGTTCTATGAGCAAGGTGGCGTCACTATTTCTGAGGCCTCAATGAAGAAAGAGTTTGATACCCGTCCTAACTATGACTTGGCGACTGAGTTGAAGATTATGGATGGCTCTAAGGGTCCATCACAAGTAGACGGATGGTTTAACTCTATTGCTGGCTTTATGCAATCAACTGGCGCCATACAAACTGTGCCGCCAGCAAATGAATACATCACTGATGAATTCATGAAAATGGTAAATGCAGATAAAAAGCTTCGCGAATTTGCAAACAACTCTAAGTAGTCGATAAAGCAATCTAAAAAATGGGGGTAGCCTCTTTTTTTAGATAGAGACTGTAAGCGCTTACAAAACTAAGGATAGAAATATGTCTATAGATTTTTTAAAGAAAGCAGCCAAAACGCCAGAGACTGAGACATCTACAGCTCAGCAGGTAGTGACGGAGATGCTTGCTAATATTGAGAAAAATGGTGAGTCAGCTGTTAAGGATTACGCATTAAAACTGGATAAATGGTCTGGCGATATTGTGATGTCAGAGCAGGCTATGAACGCCATTTTAGTTGATGTGCCAGCAACAGTGAAGCGAGATATTGATTTTGCTGTAAAGCAAGTCTATGACTTTGCCATTGCTCAGAAAAATAGTATTCAAGATTTCTCTACCACCTTACATGCTGGGGTTACTGCTGGTCAAAAGGTGTTGCCAGTAAATGTGGTGGGTTGTTATGCGCCTTCTGGTAGATATGCTCACATTGCATCCGCTTATATGACGGTAGCTACAGCAAAAGCAGCGGGCGTTAAAAATATCATTGCATGCTCAAGTCCTTTTAGGGGTGGCGGTATTCATCCTTATGTACTCTATGCATTTAAGGCCGCCGGCGCTGATGTCATCATGACATTGGGTGGTGTTCAGGCGATTGCTTCGATGGCGTATGGATTATTTACCGGCAAACCTGCTGACGTAGTTGTGGGGCCGGGTAATAAGTTTGTGGCTGAAGCAAAGCGCTCTCTATTCGGAAAAGTCGGAATTGATGTATTTGCTGGACCATCTGAAATTGCAGTGATTGCAGATGAAACGGCGGATCCAAAAATTGTAGCGAGTGATCTAGTTGGCCAGGCTGAACATGGTCACGAATCTCCTGCATGGTTATTTACTACCTCAGCCAAATTGGCTAATGAAGTAATGGCATTGGTTCCTCAGATGATTGATCTCTTGCCGCCAACAGCAAAAGATGCTGCTGCCTGCGCATGGCGTGATTATGGCGAGGTTATTGTGTGCAGCACCCGAGAAGAGCTGGCTAAGATTTCGGATCAGTATGCAAGCGAGCATCTTGAAGTCCATGCAAAAGACTTAGACTGGTGGTTAAGCAATCTCACATGCTATGGATCTTTATTCTTGGGTGAAGAAACTACTGTTGCCTTTGGAGATAAGACTAGTGGACCAAACCATGTTTTGCCTACGAAGGGTGCGGCAAGATATTCAGGTGGTTTATCTGTGCATAAGTTCATGAAAACACTGACTTGGCAGAAGATGACTCGCGAGGGAAGCAAAGAAATGGCGCTAGTAACAGCTCGAATTAGTCGTCTAGAGGGAATGGAGGCGCATGCGCGTACTGCAGATGATCGTTTAGAAAAGTACTTTCCTAACGAGAAGTTTGATCTTGGAAGTCCAGTAGAAGTATGAGTCAAATCATTCATCAACTATTTAATCTGCAAGGTAAAACAGCCCTCATTACCGGTGGTAGTAGTGGCTTAGGTGAGGGCATTGCCCTTGCATTAGGTTTGGCTGGTGCTGAAGTCGCTATTGCTGCCCGCAGAGAAGCTCCTTTGAAGGAAGCCGCAGAGCGTCTTATCGCTCAGGACATTAAGGCCTCCTCATTTACTGCTAACTTAAGCGACTTAGAGCAAGCAGAGGATTTGTCCAAGCGCGTCTTAAGTCATCTCGGAAAAGTCGACATCTTGGTTAACGCTGCAGGCATTAACTTGAGAGAGCCCTACGGAGAAGTATCTCCACAGAGCTGGCAAGAGCAATTAAATGTGCAGTTAGCTGCCCCATTTTTTATGACCCAAGCTCTGGCACCACAAATGCAAGCTCGTAAATGGGGCCGCATCATTAATATTGCGTCACTACAGAGCTATCGCGCTTTTGCTAATAGCGCACCCTATGGTGCAGCAAAGGGTGGGGTCGTTCAGTTAACGCGAGCTATCGCGCAGGAATGGTCAAAGTTCGGGATTACTTGTAATGCTATTGGTCCTGGGTTCTTTCCTACGGCATTAACAGCGCCAGTCTTTAACAATGCTGATTTAGTCAAAATGCATGCAGAAAAAACAGCGATAGGTCGCAATGGTGAGATGAAAGATATCCATGGTTTAGCCATCTTCTTATCTAGCGATGCCTCTGCCTACATTACTGGGCAAACCATCATGCTCGATGGCGGTTACACCGCAATATAAGGATCGTAATTATGAAAGCCTTGGTCTATACACAGCCAAATGAAATGCAGATCTTAGATCGTCCTTATCCTTCGCTGGATGCTGAGGAGGTGGTGCTCAAGATTGAGTCAGTAGGTATTTGTGGTAGTGATATGCATGCCTTTCATGGCCATGACCCAAGAAGAAAACCAGGTTTAGTTTTAGGGCATGAATTTGCTGGAATCATTGCTGATACAAGCTCTTCGCTTTTCACTAAGGGGCAGAGAGTTACAGGCAATCCATTGATTACTTGTGGCTACTGCGAATATTGTCTACAGGGAAGAAATAATTTGTGCGCCAATCGTACCATGGTGGGAATGACAAGACCGGGAGCTTTTGCTGAATATATGAGTATTCCTGCGAGTTCACTAATTGCCATACCCGAAGGTCTTAGTCTGGATGCCGCTGCATTGACTGAGCCAGCAGCCACTGCTGTTCATGCAATTAACTTATCAATGCAAGCCCTTCAAAGACCCATTCAAGAATGTCGTGTTTTGATATTGGGTGGTGGCGCTATAGGAATGCTTTCTGCGCTGCTCTTGAAGCATTATGGTGTTGATGATTTAACGGTTGCCGAAGTAAACCCATTGCGCAGAAAAGCTATTGAGGAACATGTTGGCTGCAAGACACTCAATCCCATAGACGAAAAAATTACCGAGAATTCTGTTGAGTTTGTGATGGATTGCGTTGGTGCTGTGGTTACTCGTAACACTGCACTGGCTGCCGTAAAGCCGGGCGGTGTGATGATGCATGTAGGTCTTCAGGATTGGGCTAGCGAAATTGATATGAGGAAGCTTACGCTTGCTGAAATCACACTGCTTGGAACCTACACCTACTCCACGGTTGATCTTCAAGCCACCGTCAATTTACTCGCTCGCAATGCCTTTGGCGACTTGTCTTGGGTAGAAAAGCGGTCTTTAGATAATGGGCCTCAGGCCTTTAGTGACTTACATGCCGGAAAAACAGCTGGTGCAAAAGTTCTCCTAAAACCGTTTTAAATATTCACGGGTTACTCAGTATGCAATTTGTCTTTCATTCCACGCCTTCTATTTTTTTAGAAAGAGGCGGCTCAGCCAATCTTGCAAAAAAAATTCTGGAACGAGGCGGCAAATCTGTCTTAATTGTTACGGACCCCGGCGTTCTTTCTGCGGGCTTGCTAGATAAAGCGCTGCCCCAATTTAAAGAGTTAAAGCTCCCATTTCAGATTTTTTCCGATGTTGAGGCGGATCCTCCGGTTCTTGTAATTAATCAAGCGGTGAAGGTGGCGCAGGACTGTAAAGCAGATTTCATTGTGGGCTTTGGTGGCGGTAGCTCGATGGATGTAGCAAAGCTTGTTGCTTTGTTAAGTCCTGGTACTGAAAATCTTGCCGACATATACGGTATTGGAATGGCCAAAGGACCAAGATTGCCCTTGATTCTGGTGCCTACAACTGCTGGTACAGGTTCTGAGGTAACTCAAAGCTCTGTAGTAACTGTTAGTGAAAGTGAAAAGAAGGGTGTTCTCTCGCCACATCTATTGCCAGATTTGGCGATATTGGATGCAGAGTTAACGCTTGGCTTGCCGGCCCACGTAACAGCTGCTACTGGAATAGACGCGATGGTTCATGCTATTGAGGCATATACAACTAAGCATCAAAAAAATCCCATATCTGATTGCGTAGCCAAAGAGGCGCTGCGTTTGCTATCAGGCAATCTTCATAAAGCCGTTAACTCTGGAAGCGATATTGTTGCGCGTGAAAATATGTTGCTCGGTGCCTGTCTAGGAGGTATGGCATTTACCAACGCGCCAGTAGCAGGAGTTCATGCATTGGCATATCCGATTGGGGCAAGATTTCATGTGCCTCATGGCTTGTCCAACTCCTTAATGTTGGCACCCGTAATTCGCTTTAACATTGAAGTTGCACATTCTATGTACGCAGAACTCGGGCAGATTATTAAGCCAGGTCTAAAGGGAACAACCATCGAGCAGGCAAATGGATTGGCCGATTATCTAGGTGGACTTGCTGGGGAGCTTGGATTGCCACAGCATTTAGTCGAGGTCGGTATTACGGAGAATGACTTAGACCAATTAGCTAGGGATGCCATGTTGCAAACCCGCCTCCTAAAAAACAGTCCACGTGAGATCACACTGAGTGATGCTGCTGCCCTATATCGAGAAGCGCTATAGAGTCGATAAAAATTGCTGCTTAATTAGTTGAGTAACATTTTGCCGGCTGTGTTTCTTCCGCTCTAATAAGCCCACTTTTCTGTAGATAGCCTTGCCGGATAAATCTCTAATTGATAGTTGTCGATCATTTTCCCAGGCAATATTTGCAAGCTTTGGGACTATTGAGTAGCCAAGCCCTTGTCGCACTAATTCAATAATCGCTTCAACAGAGTTAAGCTCCATTCCCTCTTGAATGGATAGCTTATTGGCTTTAATGGTTTGATCTACAAGGTGGCCTGTCCAAGTATTTCTTTCGAAACGAATGAAGGGAAGCTTAGGCTCAAATTGCGCTAAGCTTGCATTGCGTTTTGATAGAGATGCTGGCGTAATCAAGATCATCGGCTCTTTGTATAGCTCGGTCCATTGGACGTTTTGCGGTAATGCATATGGAGACTCTGTGACAATTGCTGCATCCAAGCTGCCATCTAAAACCTGATCTAGGAAGTTGCTCGATAAACCAGCAATTAATTTCACTTCAAGGCTGGGGAAGCTCTGTTTTAGTTCATTTAAAGTTTTACCGAATGCGCCCATCAGGGTGGATACGAGTGCTCCCAAAACAATAGTGCCGCTAAGATCTGATTTTAGATCCGAGCCAAGAGTCTCGTAACGAGCCACAATTTCTTGGATAGGCTCAATTAAAGATCTGCCGTGCGCATTTAGTGTAAGAGACCGCTTAGTCCGATCAAATAGCTCAAGGCCAATTTCTTTTTCTAGTTGTTGTAATTGCTGGCCAGCGGCAGCAGCAGTAAGACCAATTTCCCTGGCTGCTGCAGCAACACTCTTATGACGAGTGATTGAAAGGAAGTTTTTGAGGGTTTTGATGCTAGACATAGGTTTTATTATAAATAAATACTTTATCTCAAAGAAAAATTAATTCGATTTATTTTTTACTATTCGTCAATATAATAGATTCATGTCAAATACTGATCTCAAAGTAAGGGTGTGGCGCGGCTCCCAGGAGGGCGAGTTTGTTGAATACCTCGTGCCTCGCAACCCAAATCAAACGGTTTTGGATGTGGTTACCTATATTCAGAGGAAGCTTGATTCCACCTTGAGTTATCGCTTTGCTTGTCGGGTAGGTATGTGCGGCTCCTGCGCTATGACTGTTAATGGCGTGGCTCGCTGGACTTGTCGTACGCACGTCTCTCAAATTCTTCAGGGTGATTCATTACAGATCGCCCCCTTGAATAACTTGCCCGTCATTAAAGATCTTGCAACTGATATGCGAGAGTTTTTTAATAAGTGGAAAGGTGCAGTTGGATTCTTTAAAGGCAATCAAACCCGCCATGATGATTTTGCTAAGGTCGAACCAAATTCTGTAGAGCGTCAGTTAGCTAATGCAGGAATTGAATGTATTGGTTGTGGTGTTTGTTATGCCTCTTGTGAGGTTGTAGAGTCTAGGCCAAATTATCTGGGTCCGGCTGCATTAAATCGCGCCTGGACACTAACGAATGATGTAAGGGATATTCAGCAAGTTGAGCGTATGCGTGCCGTAGCAGGCGATGCTGGCTGCCATGCATGTCATACACAAGGCTCTTGCACAGAGCGTTGTCCGAAGGCTATTGAGCCGACAGCAAGCATTGCCGGCCTGAAAAAGTTGGTGGCAAAGGCTGCTGTCCGCGGAAGTAGATGGGGCAAGTTATGAGTACGGGCATCCTGCAGGCAAAGCTTTGGTATGCACAAAGAATTAGTGCTATGGTGCTTGGACTTTGTGTAGCGATTCACTTACTGATCATTTTTTACGCCATTAGAGGTGGCTTAAGTGCTCAAGAGATATTAGGCCGCACTCAAGGCAACGTCCTATTTGCCATTTTTTATGAAGTGTTTGTTATTGCCTGTTTTGTACATGCGCCAATCGGCGTTGCGAATATTTTGCAGGAGACTTATCCTAACAGTGGGTTAGCTAGGCCCGTATCTTGGATTCTGGCTTTGCTAATTTTGGTTCTTGGTACTCTAGCAGTCATTGGGGTATTTACAGGGGGTCAGTCATGAACTCCAGGCCCAAATTGGATTACCGTGCTAAAAGTCACTTGTCTTATTTCGCATATGTATGCCATCGCTTTTCTGGTCTGTTATTGGCATGCTTTATTCCACTACACTTTTTAATGCTCTCTCAATCCTTGCGAGGTGCACAGGGCTTTGAAAAATCCTTAGCTTTAACGGATTTCTGGGTATTTAAGTTTGGAGAGTGGGTTCTTGTGATTTTGCTAGCCGTTCATTTGGCTGGTGGAATACGTCTTCTGATGATTGAGTTTGGCCCTTGGAAGGGTTTACGCAAGGGTTGGATACAGCTCTCTATCTTGTTCGCTATTGCTTGTGGACTTTTATTTTTATATTTTGCTAATTGATTAGGCTGATATGCAATTACAAATGAATTTAGTGGAAGAGGCTTGTAAAGAGCTCTACATTCGCGCTCTGAAGGTTTTGCCTGATGATATTAAGGCCGGCATTAATAGATTGGATAAGACTGAGACAGATTCGCGCGCTCAAGTGGTCTTGAAGACCATGATTACCAATATCACTGTAGCCGAGCGCGAAGACAATCTTCTTTGCCAAGATACGGGTCTACCGATTTATAACGTGAAGATTGGTGCCAATGTGCAATTTGATGGCATGGCATTAAAGGCGGCTATTCGCAAGGGTTGTGAGCGTGCCACTAAAGAGTATCCACTGAGATCCTCGGTGGTACATCCGATTACTCGTAAAAATAATCACACCTCTTGTGGAATTGATATGCCGGCCATTCATATTGATTTTTTTGATGAAGCAGAATCAGTCGAAATTGAAATGGTGCCAAAGGGAAGTGGCTCGGAGAATAATTCCTTTTTAAAAATGGCGATCCCTGCAGATGGCATTAAGGGAGTTAAAGCATTTGTGATAGAGAGTGTCGTCTCTGCTGGGGGTAAGACTTGCCCGCCAACGATTGTGGGTGTTGGCATTGGCGGCACATCAGATCAATGCGTTGCTATGGCAAAACGAGCGGCAACCCGTGAGTTAGGTAGTGTTTGCAGTGATGAAGAGGGTGCCAAGCTGGAGAAAGAGCTTAGTGCTGCTGTTAACCAACTTGGAATTGGTCCACAAGGGCTCGGCGGCGATGGAACTGCGTTTGCAGTGCAAGTTGAGCTAGCTCATACTCACATTACTTTGAATCCTGTTGCAGTCAATATGCAATGTCACTCAGCTCGTAGAGCACGCGCAACTTTTACGCCTGCTGGCGTAACCTACGGATTCTAGGAAGACGACGGATGGCACATTACAACCTAGCAACACCCGTAAGTGAAGAAGATATTCGCAAACTTCGCATTAACGATACCGTGACTTTGCAAACTACTTTATTTGGCATTCGCGATGCGACTCAGATCCATATGTTTGACCATGATCGTAAAACGCGATTTGATTTGAATGGCCATGCAGTTATTCATACAGCTCCAAATGTTCGTAAGGTGCCGGTAAGTGATAAGTTTCCTGCGGGATATGAGCCTATCTGCATTGGCACGACTACATCGGATCGTATGGAGCGCTTTACTCTTCCATTGATGACTCAAAACGGTGTGCGCATGATTGTGGGCAAAGGCGGTATGCGCGAGGGCTCGGCAGAGGCATTTAAAGAGTTAGGCGGTGTTTACTTGGCTATTATTGGTGGCACTGCGGCCCTGGAGACAACCTGGATCGAGCAGATTGAAGATGTGGATATGGATGATCTCAATCCAGAGTCTTTATGGCGCTTCAGGATTAAGGATTTTGGTCCATTGCTGGTGGCAATGGATAGTCATGGTGGAAGTATCTATCAAGAAGTAAAAAGTGATGTTGCCAACAAAAAAGAAGCGGTGCTAAAAAGTCTTGGGATTACTTCATGAACACGATCCCAATAATAGATACCGATATTTTGATTTTGGGGTCAGGAGGTGCCGGCCTCTTTGCGGCTTTGCACGCACATCAGGCGAACCCTAGTTTAAATATCACGATTGCAGTTAAAGGATTATTAGGAAAGTGTGGCTGTACTCGGATGGTGCAGGGTGGTTACAACGTGGCTCTGGCAGAAGGTGATTCTGTTGAGCGACATTTTATGGATACGATTGAGGGCGGTAAATGGCTCTCCGATCAAGATCTAGCCTGGACGCTAGTTAGCAAAGCGGTTGAGCGTATTCACGAACTAGAAAATGAATTAGGTTGCTTTTTTGACCGCAATCCTGACGGCACAGTTCATCAAAAAGCGTTTGCTGGTCAAACTTTTGACCGCACTGTTCATAAGGGTGACCTAACGGGCATTGAGATTATCAATCGTCTCGCCGAACAAGTTTGGTCTCGCGGAATCAATCGACTTGAAGAGCATCGCGCGATTGAGTTGATTCATAGTCAAGATGGAAAATCACTTGCAGGTGTATTGATGCTTGATATGCAGACGGGTAAGTTTGTATTAGTGCGCGCTAAGGCTGTACTGCTTGCAACTGGGGGTGGTCCAACCATGTATAAGTACCACACACCGTCTGGCGATAAGAGTTGCGATGGTTTAGCCATGGCATTACGGGCCGGCCTAACATTGCGTGATATGGAGATGGTCCAGTTTCATCCTACCGGTTTATTGGCGGGGCCTGGCACTCGGATGACGGGAACAGTGCTGGAAGAAGGTTTGCGTGGCGCTGGTGGGTATTTATTGAATGGTAATCAAGAGCGCTTTATGGGCAATTACGATCCACGTAATGAGCGCGCTACCAGAGATATTGTTTCTCGATCGATTAATTCGGAAATTCGCGCAGGGCGCGCTACTCCGAATGGTGGTGTTTATATTCAAATGAGCCATTTAGGCCCCGATAATGTACGTAAGCAATTTAAAGGTATGGTTGAGCGTTGCGCTGATAGTGGATTTGATCTTGCAAATGATTTGGTAGAGGTTGTCCCAACTGCGCATTACATGATGGGCGGCTTAGTTTTCAGGAAAGATTGCAGCACGGATCTTCCGGGTCTATTTGCAGCCGGTGAAGATACAGGTGGCGTACATGGCGCCAACCGCTTGGGCGGTAATGGTGTTGCTAATTCAACAGTATTTGGCGGAATTGCAGGGGAGGCAATGGCTCATTGGGTTTCCTCTCAACAGCTAAGCGCCTGTAATATGGATGAGGTCGCGGCAAGTATTGAGGCGCATGAAGCACCATTGAAAAAAGCGGCTGGTGATATTGAAGCAGTCCGCGAGGCGCTTGCAGAATGTATGTGGGATGACGTTGGTATTTCGAGAACAAAAGATTGCTTATTACGCGCACGTCAAACCTTAAAGCAGTTGGCTGCCCAGTTAAATCAAATGGGTGTGGGCGACATTCAGCGGGAATATAGCAATACTTGGCAAGATTGGATGAATTTACAAAACCTGATTTTGGTGAGTCAGGCTGTCACTGAGGCAGCTATTGCTAGGGAGAATTCTAGAGGCGCTCATTATCGGGATGACTTTCCAGAGCCGGGATCACTTGAAGACTCCTATTTCACTGCAGTTAATTTCAACTGCCAAGAGTTAAAGATTGAAAATCGTCCTGTTCAATTTACGATGATTAAGCCGGGTCAAACTATCTTAGTCGAGGCTTAATATTTTTGATCTGATCGACCCCATCCAGTTTGGAATAGCGATGCTGGTGATTTTTGTTGCATATTTCATTTTTGGCATCTCAGGATTCGGGTCATCAATCATTTCTGTACCACTACTGGTTCAGATATTTCCATTAAAAACAGTGGTCCCAATGATGGTCATTATTGATATCTGCGCCTCCTTATATGTCGGCAGAAAATCATCTCAAGATGCCAATCTCAAGGAGCTTAAATGGCTGTTCCCATTTAGCCTAATTGGCATGGTTCTAGGAATTTATTTGTTGGTCAAAGCACCAAGTGAGCCGCTATTAATCACATTAGGTTGCTTTGCTGCGATTAATGGAGCTCGGGTCCTGTGGCAGAGAAATTCAGAAATGCATGAGCCAATTAATAAATGGTGGGCAGCGCCATTTGGATTTTTTGGCGGTACCTTTACTGCCTTATTTGCTACTGGTGGGCCGATCTATGTGTCCTACTTAGGTCTGCGAATAAATGATCCCAGGGCATTGCGTGCCACCATGGCATTTGCAATATTTATGCTGACTTTTTTGCGCCTGACTTTGATGCTGGTGACTGGTTTGATTCTGAGTTGGCCTGTTGTTGGCTTAGCAATTTGTTTAATGCCAGCAACCTTTTTAGGAATTTGGTTAGGCACTCATGTTCATGCCAAATTAAGTAATGCCGCCATGAGAGTCGCTTATGGATCAATTCTAATTTTTGCTGGAACGATGCTGTTGACTCGTCAGCTTTAAAACAAAAAAGCGAAGTTTTTGACTTCGCTTTTTTGGGATGGTGCAATATCTTATTGGGCACTAATATTTCTGCCCTTAATCACTTTCTCCCAGGCCACTGATTCGGCTTTCACTTGGGATTCAAATTCCTTCTGATTATTGACTACTGCAGTGAGTCCGTTTAAATCTAAGCTAGTTCGTAATGCTTCTGAATTTACGGCTTTAACAGTGGCTACATAAATCTTATCGGTGATCACTTTTGGAGTGTTTGCTGGAGCAACTAATCCAAACCATCCAGTAGATTCAAATCCAGGTATGGCTGACTCAGCAACAGTAGGCACATCAGGCAATTGTTTAGAGCGCTTTAAGCTGGTAACTGCTAAGGGCTTAATTTGACCTGCCTTCGCAAAACCTGCCGCTGCTGTTAAGTTGCCCACCATAAAGTCAATTTGACCAGCAACCAGATCATTAAGTGCTGCTGATTCGCCCTTATAAGGCACGTGTGTAGCAGGAATTCCTGCTGTGTAGGTAAAGTTTTCCTCGGCCATATGAACCTGGCTGCCAATACCTGCTGAGCCAAAGTTCAGATCTTTAGTTTTGGCATAAGCAATGAATTCAGCGATATTCTTTACGGGAATCTTATTGCTAACGGATAAGAGCATGGGTCCACTTGCTACGTTGGTAATGTAGACAAAGTCCTTGGCATAGTTAACCGGCAATTTCTTATAGAGCGATGGATTTACCGTAAGCATGCTGCCCGAAGCAAGCATGATGGTATATCCGTCAGCAGCTGACTGAGCAACATATTCAGCCGCTATATTTCCACCAGCGCCAGGCTTATTTTCAACAATCACGTTTTGACCAAGATCTTTTGTCAGTTGCTGAGCTAGTAGGCGCCCGAGTATATCGGTAGTACCTCCAGCAGCAAAAGGAATGACAAGTTTTATGGGTTTTGTTGGCCAGTTTTGCGCATTCGCCAAAGGTGAGGCTAGCAGTGCTAGTGAGCCTGCAATTAATAGAAATTTTTTCCCTAGCTTGCTGATATCTTGCTTAAACATGCTTACTATCTCCGATGTTAATTTGATCTCAATATCTTATCTGCATATGCATCTAAAAAATGGTGCGATCTCTATTTGTTAGTTATAAGCTTATGTATTTCTAGTGTCTCCTCCAGCCATTGCCTGATGCAATCTTATTCATAATCGCACCACACAATAAATGGGTCTTGCAAGATATCTAAATCATCTATATGATTTAGATATGTCATATATTTTGATCTCCGAGTTCATCACAAGTCAAGCCCTAGAAACCCTGCGTTCTAAACATGCATTGGTTTATGAGCCAGAGCTATATAAAGACCGTCCAGCCCTTATTGCTGCGCTGCAAAATATCGAGGGGTTGATTGTTCGCAACCTTACCCAGGTGAATGAAGAGATTTTGGCTGGCGCGCCACACTTGAAGGTAGTGGGTCGACTCGGAGTCGGTCTTGAGAATATTGAATTGCCTGCTTGTGCCAAACGCAATATCAAGGTTTTTCCTGCGACAGGCGCCAATTCTGAGTCTGTAGCTGAGTACGTTGTAGGTGCTGCGGTTGCATTAACTAGAGGGTTTATTCCGGCAACAATTTCAACTTTGAATGGCGAGTGGCCTCGCTCACGTTTCTCTAGTTACCATGAGTTTTTGGGTAAGACTATTGGGATCGTTGGTTTTGGAAGCATAGGCAGAGTGGTGGCTAAAAAAGCACATGCTTTTGGTTTGCAGTGTCTTGCTTATGACCCAATGCTATCTGGAGAATCTGTTGAGCTTGATGGGTTCACAGTACCTTTGCTCTCTTTACATGACCTGCTTGGAAAAAGTGATGCGGTCACTTTGCACCTTCCATTTCTGCCAGAAACAAAGAACTTATTTAATGCTTCAATTCTCGATCAAATGAAGTCCGGTGCATGCCTGGTTAATACTGCGCGTGGTGGCATTGTTGATGAGAGGGCGCTTGCAGAACGCTTGCGCTCTGGGCGTCTAGGTGGAGCAGCGATTGATGTGTTTGAGAGTGAACCGGCAAAAGATTTAAATCACTTTGCTGGAATTGAAAATCTCATTCTTACCCCTCATATTGCAGGCGTGACTCATGAGAGTAATGAGCGCGTTAGTCAAATGATTGCTGATGAAGTTAATCAGTTTTTAGGAGCATAAGATGAATTTGTCTTATCAAAAGATGGTTGAGCTAGCCTCATCTGGATTGCAGGCAGCAGGCATTGGAGAAAAAGCAGCCTTTGAGACTGCGCAATTTCTAGCTCTAGCTGAGCTTGACGGATTGGCTTCTCATGGACTGGCGCGTGTTTCTCAGTATGCTGGGCATGCTAAAAATGGTCGAATTGAGTTATCACCAAAAGTGAAGGTGCGACCTTATAAGGCATCTGCTGCATTGGTGGATGCGTGTGATGGTCTCGCATTTCCGGCGTTACGATTTGCTACTGACTTATCTGTGAATTTAGCCTCTAAGACTGGAGTGGGCCTTGTTGCCGTTACCAACAGCCATCACTTTGGGGTTGCTGGACACTTTGCTGAAGCAGCAGCGCGCGCTGGTTATATCTCTTTACTGTTTGGCAATACACCAGCAGCTATGCCAATGATTGGTGGCAGCAAAGCGCTATTTGGTACTAACCCATTGGCCGCAGCATTTCCGGTTGTTAATCGTGACCCGTTAGTAATTGATATGTCGCTCTCCGCAGTGGCTCGAGGCAAATTGTTGGTTGCCGCTAAAAAAGGTGAATCTATTCCAGAAGGCTGGGCATTAACTGTTGAAGGCAAACCAACGACTGATCCAAATGAGGGGCTCAAGGGATTGATGGTTCCTTTAGGCGGTGATAAAGGTGCCTTGCTCGCGTTAATTATTGAGTTGCTAGTGGTTGGTCTATCCGGAAGCCGTTTTTCCTACGAGGCAGATTCCTTTTTTGATGCCAAAGGTAATCGTCCGCGTATCGGCCAACTTTTGCTAACTATTGATCCAGGCTTGGCAGGTAGTCAGGTATTTGTAAAGAAGATGCAAGAGCTCTTAAAAACCATGGCATCCGATTCGGGAACCCGTGTTCCAGGGCAAAGACGTTTTAAACAGCGAGCTTCAGGCTTTAAAGAGGGTGTGAATGTTTCTGATGTAGTCGTAGAAGAAATTCGGGCTGGCATCCGCCAGTCATGGAGTTAGCAGTCAATCAATGGGATTAATGAGGAGAAGATAATGATCCATTTTGTCGTGCATGAGCCAGGAGATGGCGTAGGTGTAGTAGTTGTTGAAGGCGTAAAAGCTGGAGACGATTTAATTGGTTGGGTGATGGACGGAGATTTAACGCTCAATATGAAATCTGAGAGTGATATTCCAATCGGTCACAAAATCTCATTAAATGAATTTAAGTCAGGCGATACGGTGATGAAGTATGGCGTGGACATCGGCAAGGTTGTAGCTCCCATCAAAAAAGGTGAGCACCTTCATGTCCAAAACGTAAAAACTAAGCGCTGGTAATCCAGACTCTTATTCACCCATTCATTTAGAAAGAAAACAAGATGATTAATTTGAAAGACGCGAGCTTCATGGGTTACCGCCGTGAAAATGGCCGCATGGGAATTCGTAATCACGTATTAATTTTGCCTTTAGATGATTTGTCCAATGCAGCTTGCGAAGCTGTGGCAAACAACATCAAAGGAACTCAGGCTATTCCTCACTCATATGGACGCCTGCAGTTTGGTGCCGACTTGGATCTACACTTTCGCACCTTGATTGGTACGGGTTCTAATCCAAACGTAGCCGCTGTAGTGGTAATCGGTATTGAACCGCAATGGACAAAAATTGTAGTGGATGGCATTAAAGCTTCCGGTAAGCCAGTTGAAGGTTTCTGGATTGAGGGTAATGGCGATACAGCTACGATTGCTTCTGCTAGCAAAGCTGCATACAAAATGATGAAGCATGCCTCTAAGCAAAAGCGGGTTAAAGCACCTTTATCTGAATTATGGGTATCTACCAAGTGCGGTGAGTCTGATACAACATCTGGTTGCGGTGCTAACCCAACCGTTGGTGATGCATTTGACAAGCTCTATGGCATTGGTTCTACCTTGGTTTTCGGTGAGACTACAGAGTTAACAGGTGGCGAGCATTTGGTTGAAGCACGTTGCCGCACTCCAGAAGTAAAGAAAAAGTTCCGCGAAATGTTTGATCGTTATCAGGATGTTATTGAGCGCCATAAAACAAGCGACTTATCTGACTCACAGCCAACTAAAGGCAATATTGCCGGCGGATTGACTACGATTGAAGAAAAAGCCTTGGGCAATATTCAGAAGATCGGTAAGAAATGTATCGTTGATAGCGTCCTAGATAAGGGTGAAGAGCCTAAGATCCCAGGCTTGCACTTTATGGATTCCTCATCAGCTGCTGCTGAAATGGTGACCTTGTGTGCTGCCGCTGGATTTGCTGCTCACTTCTTCCCAACAGGGCAAGGCAACGTGATCGGTAATGCAATTCTTCCCGTGATTAAGATTTGCGCTAATCCGAAAACAGTTCGTACGATGGGTGAGCACATTGACGTTGATGTGTCTGGACTCTTGCGTCGTGAAGAGAATATGGATGATGCTGGTAATAAACTATTAGAGTGCCTTGTGCGTACGGCTGATGGTGAATTAACTGCTTCTGAAATTCTCGGCCACCGTGAATTCGTATTAACTCGTTTATACGAATCAGCATAAGTATTAAAGTATGAAGTCCCTGACCGCTTATCAAGAGGTAAAGCAAAAGATCACCGAGGATCTGGTCAGGGGTCGATACCCTATGGGGCAGGCCTTGCCTGCTGAAAAGGATCTATCGAAAGAACTAGATGTATCTATAGGAACCCTGCGTAAAGCGGTGGACGAGTTAGTTGCTGAAGGTATTGTGGTTCGTCGCCAAGGCAGGGGTACCTATGTTGCTGAGCATGATCTCAAGCGTTTGTTGTATTACTTTTTCCACGTTGTAAAACATAATGCCGATAAAAAGAGTCACCCCAGGGTTGATCTTGTTTCTTTAACGAGTGCTGTTGCAAATAAAGAAGAGGCTAGTAAGCTTGCAATTAAGGAAGGTGCAGCAGTATGGCGTCTAGTCAATTGCCTTTACTTAGAAAATAAATGTGTGATGATTGACCAGATCACACTTGATAAGAAACGCTTTCAGAAACTCACACGGGCTGATTACATCAATCGTGAGGGAAGTATCTATCAGCTGTATCAAATGAAATATGGACAGACCGTAGTTCGTAGTAGCGAACGTTTAAGAGCGGGGCTTGCAAGCAAGCAGCATGCTGAGTGGCTTGATATCAAGCCAGACTCACCAGTTTTAATTATCAGAAGGATTGCGTTAGGAATTCAGGATGAGCCCTTAGAGTGGCGTGTCTCCACACTGAATACCGAACACCATGAATACTTTAGCGAATTAGTGGTCTAGCACTTATGTACAACGCAAGTAAGCGCAATTTACCAGGGTTAATGGTCTGTTTGGTGATAGCTATGTCCACCAGCTTTCTCTCGGAAAACTATGGTGGGCCACAACTTTTATATGCGTTGTTATTGGGCCTTTCACTTCATTTTCTTTATTTAAATGAGACCGTGAAGCCAGGCATTGACTTCTGCGCAAAGACTATTTTGCGTTTGGGAGTTGCATTTTTAGGCATCCGAATTACCTTTGCTGATATTAGTGCGATAGGACTGAATACCGGTTTTATGGTGATTGTGGCCGTTGTATTAACTGTTTTCCTTGGATTTTTGCTCGCTAAACTTTTGAAACTATCCCCAGATTTTGGATTGATAGCGGGTGGGTCGGTTGGCATATGTGGCGCTTCTGCTGCTCTTGCAGTTGCCTCGGTGTTACCAAAGTCAAAAGAAAATGAGCAATTTACTTTGCTAGTTGTAGTTGGCGTCACTGTGTTGTCGACGATTGCGATGGTGATATATCCTTTTGCATTACAGATGCTCAATGTTGGGGCGCTTTCAGCGGGGATCTTTTTGGGCGCTACCATTCATGATGTGGCTCAGGTAGTTGCTGCGGGGATGCTTTTTGGTCCTGAGGCGGGCGATGTGGCAACTGTAGTTAAGTTATTTAGAGTGGCTCTATTGCTCCCAGTAGTTTTAGTGATTTCTATTTTCTTTGGCGCTCAAAAATCTACCAATAAGTTAGGTTGGAGTAGCCTACGATTAATTCCAACATTTTTATTGGGTTTTGTAGCGCTTTCTATTGTGGCCTCAATGCAAATATTGCCGGCTACTATCACCCATCAAATTGGCGGAGTATCACGCTGGATGTTAGTCATAGCAATTGCGGCCGCTGGATTGAAAACCAATTTCCAAGAGCTGGCAAAGCTAGGTTGGCAGCCGGTATTAATGTTGGTAATTGAAACCCTATTTATTGCTATTTTTGGACTCGTATTTATCTTGTATGCATCCTAGGCTGAAAAGAAATAGCATTTCTTTATGCATTGGCTGTATGCTTTAAAAAAATATAAGCTAATCAGTGCGTATAACGGAGGCAAAGCATTTATGTCTAAAAGGGATGTATTTTCTAATCGCCGTCAATTCTTAAAATCATCCGTTGTGGCAGGTGCTAGCGTGGGTGGCGTAATAAGCGCCTCTTCTGCTTCCGCTCAAAATCAAGAGGCTGGTTTTTTAGAAGTAGATCCTTGGACTAAAACCCAAGGCTCTACTTTTGTTAACCCCCCTTATGGTTTGCCATCTAAATATGAAAAGAATGTGGTGCGACTTCTTCCTTCGCCAGCGCCAACCTTCCTAACTGGCTCAAGAACCCCCTTGCAGAGTCTGCATGGAATTATTACCCCTAATGGCTTGGTCTTTGAGCGCCACCATGCAGGAGTTCCAGATATTAATCCCGACCTCCATAAGCTCGTGGTTCATGGAATGGTCGATCGTCCAATGATCTTCTCCATGGATGATATTCTTCGGTTTCCATCTGAGTCCAGAGTCTATTTTCTTGAGTGCTCTGGCAACAGTGCGGCCGAGCTCAAAAAGGGTAGCAATCAAACAGTTCAGCAAATTCATGGATTGGTGTCTTGCTGCGAGTGGACTGGTGTTCGTTTATCTACAATTTTGCAAGAGTGTGGTGTGCAATCTGGGGCTAAGTGGGCATTGGCTGAAGGTGCCGATGGCGCAGCGATGACTCGCAGCATTCCAATAAATAAGATGATGGACGATGCCTTATTAGTCTACGCTCAAAATGGTGAGATGTTACGCGCAGAGCAGGGCTATCCTTTGAGATTATTTTTGCCTGGATATGAAGGCAATATGAGTATTAAGTGGCTACGCAGAATTAAATTTGGCACTGAGCCTTGGCAAACCCGTGAAGAAACTGCCGCTTATACCGATTTGCGAGCAGATGGTAAGGCGCTGCAATTTACTTTTGCAATGGAGGTTAAGTCTGTCATTACACAACCCTCAGGGATGATGAAGCTGAAATCTAAAGGTTTTTATGAAATCTCCGGTTTTGCATGGTCTGGTAATGGAAAAATTCGACGTGTTGAGGTTTCAACGGATGGCGGTAATTCGTGGAGAGAGGCAGTATTGCAGGAGCCGGTGATGGATAAATCTCTGGTGCGGTTCCGTTTTCCTTGGGTATGGGATGGTGCCCCAGCAACATTAATGAGTAGGGCAATAGATTCAAGCGGTGAGGTGCAGCCTTCGATGGATGCTGTTATCGCGGCTAAGAGTGCGAATACTTTTTATCACAATAACGCTATACAACCCTGGCGTGTTGCTGCCAATGGAGAGGTGACTAATGGCCGCTAATAAATTTATTAAGCTGAGCCTTTCTTTGATCTCTATTGGCATAGTGCTTGGTTGTGTCAGCGGCAATCATGTGGCTGGCCCAGTAGGTCTTGGTAGGCCAATTTCTGAAAATCAAATTCGGGCATGGGATATCGATATTGATCCAAGTGGATCAGGTTTGCCCCCTGGCTCAGGCACTGCAATTATTGGAGAAAAGTTGTATCAGCAACAGTGCGCATCTTGTCATGGAGATCAAGGGCAGGGTGGGCCGGCTAATCGTCTTGTGGGTGGTGGCGCATTGAATACGGATAAGCCTGTAAAGACTGTGGGAAGTTTTTGGCCTTATTCAACCACTATCTTTGACTATGTCAAAAGAGCGATGCCACATCAATCGCCACAATCTTTGACCGACGACCAAGTGTATGCAGCTACCGCTTATATTCTTTATCTCAATAAGATCATTGCAAAAGATGCGGTGATGGATGCTAAGACTTTGCCTTTGGTAAAAATGCCCAATAAGGATGGATTCATTCCTGTTGAGCGTTGAATGTTAATGATGTATTAGGCAAAAGAGTTAGAAAACTCTTCCATTTTAATTGTGGTCATTAAAAAGAGAATGCGCCTTTGAAAACTTTTGCGCTCTTCAATTTGGTCATGGGATAGGCGATCATGCTCTCTTAGGAGGCTAGTAATAATTGGGTTGTAGTGTTCGCGTATGGGGGACATCTCAGTTCCTTGGTAAATATCTCGTTAGAGACAATGTACTAAGGGGTCTATATATCCACAAGGAATATATGGCGATATCTAAATTACTTCTAGATATATAGAAGTGAGTTGATTACTTCTCTACGAAAGCACGTTCATAGACGTAGTCACCCATCTGGCCAAGGCTTGGGGAAACCTTGAACCCCTTGGCATCCAGCATCTCGGAAGTTTCTTTGAGCATGGATGGGCTGCCGCAAATCATGGCGCGATCCACTGCTGGATCGAGTGGCGGAAGGCCAATATCTTTAAAGAGTTGGCCAGATTCAATTGCAGTCGTTAGGCGACCAGTGTGTTTGAATGCTTCGCGTGTCACTGTTGGGTAGTAGATCAGTTTTTCACGAATGAGTTCACCCAAGAATTCATCTTTAGTGAGTTCGTCGCGGATGTAATCAGCATAAGCTAATTCACTGACTAGACGAACACCGTGAATGAGAACAACCTTCTCAAACTTTTCGTATGTTTCTGGATCGCGAATGATGCTCATAAACGGAGCTAAGCCGGTGCCGGTACTAAATAGGTAGAGATGTTTTCCTGGATTTAGATCATCCAATACCAAAGTACCAACAGACTTTTCGCTTACTAGGATTGGATCTCCAACTTGAATCTTTTGTAGTCGTGATGTCAATGGACCATCTTGAACTTTAATACTCAAAAATTCTAAATGCTCTTCATAGTTCGGGCTGGCAACGCTATAGGCACGCACCAAAGGTTTGCCTTCAACCTCTAGACCAATCATCAAGAAGTGGCCGCTTCTAAAGCGCAGGCCTTTATTGCGGGTGGTCGTAAAGCTAAAGAGGGTGTCGTTCCAATGGTGAACGGTGAGAACGGTTTCGGTATTGTATGCGGCCATAAATGCGTATGAATTGGTAGATAGCAAAAGGATAATTATCCCATTCTTGAGGCTCTAATTTGAGGTTAAACCCCCAAAAATAGGACTCAGTAGTGATATAGATCAGACTTTTAGTAATAAAGCGCTAGTTTAAAGATGTTCAGTAGCTCATTGACTATCATCTAGTAATGAAAAGAACTCAGTACCTATTCCTGTCTATTTTTAGTTTGAGCTTGGTGATATTTGCTGTCATTTTGCAGCAGGTTGGATACCAAAATGTCAATTTTTTGCCCTGCCCTTTATGTGTTTTGCAGAGGATTGGCTATCTTGGGGTCGCTATTTCATGCCTATTAGCAGCCGGCATTCCAATATTGAGAAAGTTATTTCATGGCTTAGCCATGCTTGCTGCGGGGTATGGTGTGGCGGTAGCTGGCCATCATGTATGGCTTTTATCTCACCCTGCCGAATCTTGTGGAATAGATCCCTTGGAGCTATGGATCAACCAGTTGCAGGTGGCTAATAAGCTGCCTTGGCTATTTAAGGCCGATGGATTGTGCTCTGCAAAGCTCCCGGCAATTCTTGGTCTGCAAGTTCCAGAGTGGTCTTTGGTTTGGTTCGCGATATTGCTGCTGGTTTTGCTAATCACCTTCTTTAAGAAGTCACAAGCTTAATATTCCATAGAATTATTAGTGCTTAACTAATAACTATGCCTTCTTTTACAAGTATTGTTTTAACACTTAAGATCTCTATCAAGCTCATTTTTTGTAACAAGGAATCCTGATGACTTACTTTACCGATAACTCCCAAACCATTGGCAAGACGCCGTTAGTTCGTTTAAATCGCGTAACCGATGGTGCTAAAGCAACTGTGCTTGCCAAAATTGAGGGTCGCAATCCGGCTTATTCGGTGAAGTGTCGTATCGGTGTGGCCATGATTAATGATGCGCAAGAACAAGGTATTTTGGGGCCTGGTAAAGAGTTGGTTGAGCCAACTAGCGGCAATACTGGCATTGCTTTGGCTTTTGTAGCGGCATCTCGCGGCATCCCTTTGACATTGACCATGCCAGAGACCATGAGTATTGAGCGCCGCAAGTTGCTTACGGCTTTGGGTGCAAAGATTGTCCTGACCGAAGGCCCTAAAGGCATGAATGGCGCGGTTGCTAAGGCTAAAGAGATTGCAGAGTCAGACCCCAAATACGTCTTACTACAGCAATTTAGTAATCCCTCGAATCCAGCGATTCATGAAAAGACCACTGGCCCAGAAATCTGGGAAGATACTGATGGCAAGATTGATGTGTTTGTAGCGGGTGTTGGAACTGGCGGAACCATTTCAGGTGTTGCCCGTTATATTAAGAACACTAAGAAGAAAAACATTGAGGTGGTTGCTGTTGAGCCAACCTCAAGCCCGGTTATCACGCAAAAACTGAATGGCGAAGAAATCAAGCCTGCCCCACACAAGATTCAGGGAATTGGTGCCGGCTTTATTCCAGAGAATCTGGATTTATCGGTGGTTGATAAAGTTGAGCAGGTGAGCAATGAAGAGGCTATAGAATTTGCCCGCCGTATTGCTAAAGAAGAGGGTATTTTGGTAGGCATATCCTGCGGTGCTGCAGCTGCAGTGGCGGTTCGTTTGGCTAAGAAGCCTGAATACGCGGGTAAAACAATCGTGGTGGTGCTTCCAGATACAGCTGAGCGTTACTTAAGCTCTGCCTTATTCGAGGGAATGTTTGACGAAAAAGGCTTGCCTACCTAAGCGGCTCACTCAATATTACTGTCGGTAGGCTCTTTAGTCTGAATGGTTTATAAAGAGATTATGAAAAATACTTATAAGTTTTTTGCTCTCCTTTTAACCACATTTTCATTAGCTTCCGCCGCTAATGTCAGTGTCCCCACCGTTTACTTCAACGGGGACATCCTCACGATGGAGGGGGACACCCCCAAGTATGTTGAGGCGGTTGTTGTCAAAGACAACAAGATTACCTATACCGGCGACGTGCGCGAAGCCTTGACTCAGGCTGGATCCAATGCCGCCCTGCAAGATTTAAAAGGGCACACCTTATTGCCTGGCTTTATTGACACTTGGGGCCACTTTGCATTAATCGCCCAAGATACGCTCGGCGTCAATCTTGCCTACTTCTCTAGAAATCCTCCGCAGACTAGAGCCCAGTTAATTAACAGGCTGCGTTCAGAGGCGAAAGTATTTAATGGTTGGATTGTTGGTACAGGTTACGCTGAAGCAATGCTTTCTGATGGTGGATTAACAATCGCGGATCTTGATGTAGCATTTCCAAACCAAGCGGTGTTGCTGGAGAATATCTCTACGCTGACTGGCATGGTGAATTCTGCTGGCCTAAAGAAGTTAGGAATTACAAAAGCCACTAAAGCTGTATCTGGGTTTATTCCGGTGAACCCTAAAACTGGTCAACTCACAGGTGAATTGATTGGCATGCCTTATTTGGAGGCGGTTGCTAAAGCGGTTGGTAAGTATTCACAAGAGCTGACGTTTGAAACTTACCGCAAAGCCGAGAAGATCTATGTCTCCAATGGTTTTACAACGGCACAAAGTTACGAAGCCAGTATTGCGGATATGCACAATATGCGCTTAGCTATCGATAGAAAAATTGTCACTATCGATTTAATTGCTTTACCAACTTTCGATATCGTCGATCAAATGTTGGCTTCTAATCCAAATACCCAGTTTGGCGTTTATAGCCACGGAGATGGAGGATTTAAAGTTGCCGGAATTCAGGTGCCAACGGATGGAGCGCCGCAACTGCGTTTGGCCTACTTTACCAAGCCCTATCTTGATACCACAGGCTTTCCAAAAGATTGGCGTGGCTTTGCCTACTACCCACAAGCCTTGTTTGATAAGTACACCAAGATGGCTTACGAGAAAAATATTCAATACTTTGGATATAGCAATGGTGATGCTGGCATTGATATGACTCTAGCTGCTTTAAGTAAAACGATTGCGGAGACTGGCATCACAGAAGATCGTCGTACCGTGATTGCCCATTCTTTCTTTGCGCGCGATGATCAGTTAGATGATTACAAGAAGAAAAATATTATGGCGGTAATGATGCCAAACGATACCTGGTTATATGGTGATGTTTATAACAAGGTCTTAGGTGGTGAAAGAGCGGCTAATTTAAGCCCTGCGAATAGCGCTAATGCAAAAGGTATAACACTTGCTCTACATAATGACACTCCTTCATCCGGCCCGAATGTGCTCTTTTCGGTTTGGAGTGCCGTGAATCGTAAGACATTCTCTGGTGCAGTGTTGGGGCCTGAACAGCGGATTACTCCGTATTTGGCTCTACAGGGCTTTACTCGCAATGCAGCCTATCAATACAAGGAGGAGCTCAGCAAGGGATCGCTAGCACCAGGAAAGCTGGCTGATTTAGTAATTCTTGATCAAAACCCCTTAAAGGTTGCGCCAGATGATATTAAGAATATACAGGTCCTTAAAACCATTAAAGGCGGCGTTGAGGTCTATGGCAATTAAGTGATTGCTTGTATGGCAGTAAAAAAGAAGTTAAAAAAAGAGAGGTAGTTTGAACTGACCCACAAAAGTTGGACAGTTTAATTAGGTTACCAGAAGGGATTGAGTTCGGTATTGCACCGGGCTTAATCCCTTTAGTTTTTGCTTGATTCGATCATGGTTGTAGTAATGGATATATTC